>CAZOLU010000237.1:0-6372 GCA_964580485.1 uncultured Saprospiraceae bacterium
TCTTTTACTTTTCCTCTACTCTTCTCAACTCAAAAAGATGCCCCTCATTGGCAATTTGGTCGTAGCATTTATGGCGGCTACTGCCGTAGGTATTTTTTTTTATGAGGATTTTGATTTAATTGACTTTAAAGCGACCAACATTCACGGTATTCAATGGATTTATTTAGGTTATCTTATTTTTGCTTTTCTTAGTACCTTAATTCGAGAAATTATCAAAGACATTCAAGACCTAAGAGGAGATGCTGCCTTGGGCGCCAAAACCTATCCTATTTTGGCAGGTATTCACCAAAGTAAACACCTCATTAGTGGGCTTTTCATCCTACTATTAGCATTAGAAATATTACTCCTTCTGCTGTTAAATCAACATATTTTCCCCATTCCCTGGGTATTACTCCTAAGCTATATCTTAATTTTTTTCATGCCAGCTTCTTATCTTTTTATCAAAACTTGGACAAGTGCTGATGCTTTGCATTTTGGTTCGTTGAGTCAACAAATGAAAATATACATGCTGGTTGCTCTATTATTTTTATGGATTTTACCTTTTTATTTCACTACCTAATTCACTTTTTTAACCATGAAAGAATTTTGGAATGAACGTTATAGTGCTGAAGAATTTGCTTATGGGACAGCAGCGAATAGCTACTTTGCGACAAAAATTCAGCAACTTGAGCCTGGTCGTTTGTTCTGCCCCGCAGAAGGGGAAGGTCGAAATGCGGTATTTGCGGCTAGCTTGGGCTGGCAAGTAGATGCCTGCGACCTTAGTAGTGCAGGGCGTGAAAAATGTATGCAACTTGCTCAGGAAAAAGCGGTACACATCAATTATCAAGTAGGCGACTTTGGCTCTTTGAACTATGCTCCTGAGAGTTTTGATGCAGTGGCTATGATTTTTTCCCACTTCCCCACTGAACTAAAAGCACCGTATTACACCCAAATTGGTCATCTCCTGAAAAAAGGGGCTCATCTCATTGTGGAGGTATTTAGCAAAAAGCATTTGGGATACCGAGAACTAAACCCCAAGGTGGGTGGTCCTGCTGATGAAGCCATGCTATACAGCGTAGAGGAAATTCAGAGTTATTTTCCAACGGTTGAATTTGAGGAACTTCAAGAAACCCTGGTAGATCTAAGTGAAGGCTTGTATCACATTGGTCAGGGATCTGTAATTCGAGCTTTTGGTAAAAAGCTTTAATATTTTAGTCATATTTCTTAATTTTGGTTTGAAGTTCATTCTCTAAAATCAACCACTATGCAAGCACTACCTATCCTATTTCTGCTATTGTTCGTCAGTTCAGCTTTTGGACAAATAGATGATTTTAGCTATGTCACCATAGAACTCGAGCCTATTCCTAAAAAAATTGCTTATGCTCGTTATTATGATAAAACCCGTGCAGCAATTAAAGTAGAACTAATTCAATATAGTGATGATAATGGAAAAACAGATTTTGGCAAAACCTATACGGCTAAATATAACTCTGAAAAGGATGCATGGTTTGCTAGAGTTCCCAAAGGCTGGTATATGCTTCGCACTAAACACATTGGATTTAAGTCCTTACAACGAGTAACCCAATTTAAAAAGCTGAAAGAGCTTCGTAAGGAAACTTTAGAGGTGGAGGGGGAATTACCACACTGCTTTGAGGATGGGAATAAATACAGCTACATCAAAGGAGGCATAGAGTTTTCGGAAACGATTTTGGTTTTTTTCAAATCAGCTACCCCTGAAGAGAATAAGGCCTTTATGGAGGAAAATTTCAAGGTAGAGAAAATTCAAAAAATGCCCCACATCAATGCTTTTTTCCTCACCTTAGACCTCAAGAACCAAGAACCCCTCCCAGAGGTTTTAATTCGCCACTCGATGGGAGATCAAGCATTGCCCGAAGGCTATTATTTTGGAGATGCCATTACCCAAGCTATTGAAAAGCTACAAAGCAATCCCAATGTAAAATATGCCAACCCCAGCTTTATTGTCCCCAAATCTGCAGTGAGTGAAGTAAAACTAGAAGATGAAGGCAGTCATGCAGGAATGCTTTCCAAACTTCAAGAACATAAGGACGAGTCCCCAAAATTTCTTCAAATCAAAGATTTTGAAAAGAGTAGCGCACTAAAACGAAAACTAACCCAACAATTAGAAGAATAAGGAGTTGATCTTTACTTTTGCACCTGATATCTTCCAAGAATCTATTTAAACTTTAATGTATGCATCAAGCCAGACTTAGCGTTAATATCAATAAAATTGCCTTAATCCGCAATTCGAGAGGAGCCAATTTCCCCAACTTGCTAGAAGTGGCTAAAGATTGTGAAATCTTTGGAGCAGAGGGCATTACTGTACATCCTCGCCCAGACGAGCGACATATCAAATACTCAGATCTAGCCCCCTTAAAAGCCTTGGTTCAAACAGAATTTAACGTGGAGGGGAATCCTACTGAAAAGTTTATGCAGGTGGTACTTGAGCATCAACCTCATCAATGTACCTTAGTGCCCGATGCTGTAACAGCCCTCACCTCTGATAGTGGTTGGGACACCATCACGCATGCTGATTTTCTGAAAGAAATTACTGCCCAACTACAAGCAAAAAACATTCGGGTATCTATATTTGTAGATCCTGACCCCAAGCAGGTAGAGGGCGCAAAAGCAGTGGGTGCCGATCGCATTGAGTTGTATACGGGCCCTTATGCCCATCAATTTAAACAAGAGCCCCAAGCAGCCATTGCCCCCTATATTGAAGCGGCAAAAAAAGCTCAGGAAATTGGGATCGGGATCAATGCAGGACATGATCTTAATTTAGACAATCTCCCTTATTTCAAGCAACATATTCCAGGTTTATTAGAGGTATCAATTGGTCATGCCTTAGTGGTAGATGCACTGTATTATGGATTACACAATACGATACAGATGTATTTGAACGCTTTGAAATAGTGGAGTTTATTCCATTCGTACAATTTTGGGATAAAATTGACCTAATACATCTACTAATTCAGTTTGTGCACGCATCACCTCAAAAATATCTTTGTAGGCACTAGGCGCTTCATCTAACCCGCCACCAATCAATTCAACAGCTGCTTTTTGGAGAGTTTGGCGCAGCATTTTGTGGGTCATTTGATTTTTGGCCTCCTGCCTTGAGTGTAAACGCCCGGCCCCATGCGAAGCCGAAAAAAGTGCTGCCGCATGACCTCGCCCCCTTACTAAAAAAGCTGGAGCTGTCATTGACCCGGGGATGATACCCAATTCACCCTGATGAGCTGGAGTAGCACCTTTGCGGTGAATGATGACCGATTCCCCACTGTCTAGCTGGTCTTCCCAAGCAAAGTTATGGTGGTTTTCAATACGTAGCAGCGTGTCGAATCCTGTAGCTTGCGCTATGCGTTGATGAATGTGCTGATGACAAGCCGAAGCGTAGTCCCCAGCCATGTTCATCGCCAGCCAATACTCCTGTCCAGCTTCTTCCTCCAGTCCTAGCCAAGAAAGATGCGCCAAGTGCTTGGGTAGTTGGCGTTTTTGGCGGGCAATTTTGCTGTAATGCATGGCAATATTTGCTCCAAAGCCTCTTGATCCACTATGGCTGAGCAAAGCCAAATAACGACCTGACGGCAAGCCTAGCTCGGCATCCAACTCCCCAATTTCTACGATTCCAAATTCTACAAAATGGTTGCCTCCGCCCGAAGAGCCAATTTGCTGATAGGCCTTATCTTTAAGCTGTGCTAAGAGCTTGAGCTCGCCAAATTCGGCACGGTCAAAAAAAGGATCATCTCGCTTTTGGTCCTCAAATTGCTCCACGCCAAATCTGCTATGCGCAAGTAAGATCTTTTTGAGTGCTTTTCGTTCTTTTTCAAATCGGTCTTCCCCTAATGCATAAACTGAAAGGCACATTCTACAAGCAATATCTACCCCAACCGCATAGGGAATTACAGCATTCTGCGTAGCCAAGACCCCGCCAATAGGCAAGCCATAACCATGATGTGCATCAGGCATCAGTGCTCCATCTACGACCACTGGTAGAGACATCGCCTGCTGCATTTGCTTTAGGGCGTTGCCTGCAATGCCCTCCTCACCATATACTTGAAAGGCTTTTTGCTGAAATATATAACTTTCTTGTTCTTGGTGCTGGGCTTCTAAACGAACGGCAATAGGCTTCCAAACAGGATCCTCCAAATATGCCGCAGCATTATTCCATACCGCTTGAAAGGCTGATAATTTTTCAGTTTTACTTTGGTATTTGTAATGTTTTTTTAGAATTGCTAACACCAAACTACTCAGAGCGGCATCTTCACAACCTATTTTTTTCAAATCTTTTCCTCTAACTTTCTGCTTACTCATGATGCTTTTTTGATAGACTATTATTTTTTATGGCAATAATCCAAATCAAAGCAACATAGTTCCCTAAAAGAGAAATGATCCACATTAGCCAAAATAATCCTTAGGCACATCACTTGTATCATAACCCATTGTTTTGCCCCAGAGTAGAGCGGCTTCTAGGCTATCAAAAGCTTTGGCGACCGTTTGTGTATTATGGAGATTGAATTGGTTGATGACCTCTTCAAAAAGCTGACGATGCTTGCGCTGTGTAAGTAAAACAGAATGCTTGAAGTCTATAGCTTGGGCGACATCTTGGCTGATTTGGTTGGTAATTTCCATGACTTCCAGAGGCGGGAGGGTCCAGTTGACCATATTGCTAATAGGCAAGACTTTCTTATATTTGTAAACTTCTAACTCTTTGAGGACTTCATGGTGATATGCTTTTGCAATATCTTTGGTCCATAGCCCTCTAAGATCAATTAGAGTTACTTCATTGATCCGTTTAATCTTAAAAAAAGATTGGTACTGTTCCATAGTTGTTAGGTTGAGGTTTGAGGATATGGGTTGGGTTAATTACGATTATCTCAATGTTGAATCTCAAAAGGGGGACGAGTATTCATCAAAAAGAGGTGATTAAATATACTAAATCATGTTTTGATTTCCATACTATTTTTATGAAATTTTGTACTAGAGTGCTTTAAAACAAAACCTCAATATAGCATGGTACTATACTGAGGTTGAATTTTATTATTACAAGGTTTCGTTGCCATTAAACAGCAATAAGCCCCTATGTTTTTTTCAATTTTGATTTGTCCTTACATTTGATACCACAACCAAAGGCTGCTACCTCAGAAGGATCTGGAGCATTCCCCTCTAGCAAAGCATTCACAGCATCTTCAACATATTTGGCTTTTACCTCTTCAGCTTCTTTACTATCGTCAAAAGCTCCGATATAAGCTACTTTCAGACCTTCTTCCGTTTTTTGTAAAACATAACAATGAGGAGTTTTGGTTGCGCCATATTTGGGAAAAACCTCTTGCTTTTCGTCAAATACATAAGGAAAAGTAAAGCCTTTTTCTTTGGCACGTTCTACCATCAACTCATAGCTATCGTCCTTTGCAGCATCCATAGAAGGATCATTAGGGTTGATGGCAATGATAGGGAAACCTTTTTCTTTGTACTGTTTATCAAATTCGATAAAACGATCCTCATAGGCAATAGAATAAGGGCAGTGATTACAGGTAAAAATCACAACAAAACCTTTGGCATCCTGATAGTTGGACATTGCTACCATTTCACCATCTATATTTTTTAGCGAAAAGTCTTCGGCAATATCCCCTACGGCATAACCTTTTACGGCTTCCTCCTCTTTTTTAGGGTCATTATTTGCATCAGAAGTAGTTTCCGACTTTTCTTTTTCTTGATCCTTGTCTTTATCATTAGGGGTATCAGCACCACCACAGGACACAAGAAGACCTGCCATTAAAAAAAGCATTAGAAATAAGCGTTGCATGTTTGATTTAGTTTTGGAATTAAAAAATAATCATAAATTTTCTTCAACAATCTCTTTGAGTTCTGCACTAGACTCAAAACTCTGGCGATAGAATTGCTGTCCTTTTGCATTGACAATCAGTGTTGCAGGAATGGCACCATCCCAATTTTCATCTACTACTTTAATCCAGTCGTTTGCATCTTTCTGATCAAGTACAAGGACTTCACCCATAGCTTTTTTATCTACAAAAGGAAGTAGTTTTTGTTCAATTTGTTTTTCAAAATCTAAGCTAGCATAGATAAATTTCACTTTTTTATCTGCATAAGCCTTTTCTACTTCAAAAAAATAAGGGAGTTCCTTCACACAAGGGCCGCACCAAGTCGCCCAAAAATTCACCACATAGGTGCTATCATTATCCCGTTTAAGTACATTAGCTGCAAAAGCATCATATTGGTAAAAAGGAACTATACGCCCTTCGGCTGAGGTGTAGACTTTAATAGGATTTAGCGAGTTTTTAGGATCTTCTACTGCCGTATGGGATGTTTCTTTAACTTCCGTATCGGCCCCAAGCTCTTTTTCTACGGCTGAAGGAT
>CAZOLU010000238.1:0-6333 GCA_964580485.1 uncultured Saprospiraceae bacterium
TATGATGATACAAAATATTTTTTTGGGAACTTTATGCTTGTTGGGGATGCTGCAAATGGGCTATGCACAGCAGAAGCCTTTAAATCGCCATTCTAAAAAACAACTTATCGCCATGCTTGAGGCACAACAAGCTAAGAATGATTCACTGCAAATGCAGCTTAGCAAAGAACAAGAAGCCCGAGCCAAAGAGCGCGCTGCATCGAAAAATGAATATAAGGTGTTGCATCATCGGCTCGAACAGCTAGAGCAAGAGCATTTAGCACTTAGTGAAAAATATGAGCAGTTGAATGTTCAATATCTAGGGCTCTGCAAGGCTCCGCCTAAAGAGGTGGAAGTCTTAGACCTTTACAGTTTTGGTTATCAACCTCTTCAATATTCAGAAAGTAGCTATCAAAAGCAGTTGAAAATTGCTCGGGATGCAGTGGTAGAGTTTAGGATGAATAATGCGCAGGATTTGGTTCGACTCCTACAATCACATAAGGTAGATGATGAGGTCAAAAAGCTTTTATTTCAGTCTTTCAAAAAGGCATATCAAGGCTACTTTAATGACTTGACCCAGGCGCAACTGACCTATTATAATCCCAAAATAGAAGAAATACTACGTAGGGGGATTCGGCAAAAGACCTATAAGGAGATCAATTTGATTGAAAAGGAAAACCGATGGATTCAGATGCTGGAAAATTATTAGAGGAGGTCTAAATTTTTAAGTGTTTGTATCCCCTTAATCTTATGGTCTGAGTACGTAACAAGTAGATAGAAATTTAGACCTGCTCTTAACCCGAACTATCCTTGGCAGAGTTTTGTTATAAAGAACAGCAAGAAATCAAAATAACTATGAGCAAAGAACTCGAAGAATCTAAAATCAACAAAAAGCAGGAAGAGTTTGCAGAAGGAGATGAGCCGATGGAAGAAAAAGGTTTGCGGATCTCGGAAACTTGGATGTATAAAATTTTCGTCAAATCGGCATACAGGCTCATTAACAAGCCCTTAGCCGTATTTCGTCTGACCAAACAAGTGATTGCACATATGCAACGCTACGAAAATGTCAAAGAATTTACCAAAGATGTGCGAGATCACCTCAATGTGCTGATCCGAATGGTACGTGCCTATACCAAAGGGGAGTATCGTGGGATTTCCTTACAGGGAGTTGTTTTGACCGTTGCCGCATTGATTTATTTTGTAGCTCCCCTTGACTTTATCCCCGACTTTCTACTCATTGGTTTGGTGGATGATATTGCCCTAATGATGTGGGTCTATAAAAATTACAGTAAAGAGATTGAAGCCTTTTTACAATGGGAGGATGATCAGAAATTACGTATAGAACTTCCCAAACCCTCCCCTGATACTACAGAAGACTAGCTTCTAAGTTTTGTTAATGCTCTCCCTGATGATAATTTAAACAAGCCTGTACAAAATCGACAAATAGTGGATGTGGGGCTTCTACCCTACTTTTGTACTCTGGGTGAAATTGTACGCCTACGAACCAAGGGTGATCTTCCAGCTCTACCACCTCTACCAATTGTGAGTCGGGATTGGTACCCGTAGCACGCAGACCATGCTCTTGCATTTCCGCCAAATACTGATTGTTAAACTCATAGCGATGTCGATGACGCTCTGTAATATGCTTTTGCCCATAAATTCGATGAGCTAGGCTTCCCTTTTCTAATTCGCAAGGATAAGCGCCCAGACGCATAGTCCCCCCCATATCCTGAATATTTTTCTGCTCCTCCATAATGGTGATGACAGGATGCGGCGTTTCAGGTTCCATTTCCGTAGAGGCAGCCTCCGAAAGTCCTACAACATTTTGAGCAAATTCAACCACTGCGCATTGCATCCCTAGGCAAATTCCAAAGAAAGGAATATGCTGCTGACGCACATAGCGAATGGTTTCAATCTTTCCCTTAATTCCTCGTTCTCCAAAACCAGGAGCGACCAATATTCCATCCAAATCCTTCAGTTTCTCTGCAACATTAGATGCATTAATATGAGAAGAATGTACATGTTTGACATTAACTTTGCATTCATTAGACACTCCTGCATGTACAAAAGCTTCATGAATCGACTTATAAGCATCTTGCAACTCTACATACTTTCCAACTAAACCAATTGTAATCTCATGTACGGGATTTTTGGGTAGCCCTAAAAAATATTTCCAACGGTCTAATTTGGGCTCATGTCGATCTAGCAAACGCAATTTGGTGAGAATTGTAGTATCTAATTTCTCCTTTAGCATTAAAATAGGAACATCATAAATACTATCAGCATCTCTTGCTTCTACTACCGAGTTGGCATCTAGATTACAAAACAGGGCCAGTTTTCGTTTAATTTCCATGTTGAGGGCATGCTCGGTACGACAAACCAAAATATCGGGTTGAATACCCGAGCTCAACAATTCTTTAACCGAGTGTTGAGTAGGTTTGGTTTTCAGCTCACCGGCAGCCTTTAGGTAAGGGATCAATGTGAGGTGTACCGTGATACAATTTTCACGCCCCAACTCCCAACGCATCTGCCGCATTGCCTCGATATAAGGTAAAGACTCAATATCTCCTACGGTTCCTCCAATTTCCACCAAGACAATATCATACTGTCCGCTATTCGCTAGCGACATGATATTGCGTTTAATTTCATCTGTGATATGAGGTACCACCTGTACCGTTTTACCAAGATAATCCCCTGCGCGCTCTTTGTTGATGACGGTCTGGTAAATTCTTCCAGTGGTAACATTATTAGATTGAGAAGTACTTACATTCAAATAACGCTCGTAGTGCCCCAAATCCAGATCCGTTTCGGCACCATCTTCAGTAACATAGCACTCTCCATGCTCATAGGGATTGAGTGTACCAGGGTCTACATTGATGTAGGGATCTAATTTTTGAATGGTTACTGAGAAGCCACGGGACTGCAATAATTTACCTAGAGAAGCTGCGACAATACCTTTACCAAGAGAAGAGCTCACCCCTCCAGTTACAAAGATATATTTGGTCATAATATTTTTCATAAGCATGTGCAAAGCTGTTGAAATGTTAATATGCTAGCGATTTGCACACAAAAGTACAGCTATTTTTCCTTTCTGCGTATTGCTTTTTACTTTAGTTTTGGATTTTTTCATAGGTCTCCCATTGAAAATAGTGGCACTGGAAATAACTTATGAAAGCTAAATACCTAATCCTCAGGCTCATCGCCCCTATGCATTTTAACATCTCCAGGTTGGTTATCTACTAGTTTCTCAATAGTTTTATAGAGATTTTCGATAATACCAGATTGTTGTTGTATGGTTTTTCGCAGATCATCAATTTCTCCACGCAACATACTTTTTATATTAGAAGGAGAAGGGAGAAAAGGGCTAATTTTTGCCCGTACATACCAAATCTCTTTGATTTCAGTAATTTTCATCTGAAAGGGCTCATAGTAGGCATTGTCTGAAATTAGAACCAAAGCTTTGTCCTCCTTCATTTTATTTTCTACACGCTTAACCAATACATCTCCTTTCGTCACAATCACATATACATAGTTATCCTTAACCGACGATTCCCAGAGTGTGGGCTCCAGATAGCTACAAACCACCTTATCTCCCTCGAAAAGCGTAGGTTCCATACTATCGCCAGATACATCAAAAGAGCGGTGCGTTCCTACTTTATATTTGTAGTCAGGCAAAGTATAGGTAGGTAAATCTTGAATAAAGGTAGGATCAGTCGACTCGCTAGCATAGCCAGCCTGCGCAGGCATAGGTACATGCACAATGCGCTCATCATTTTTAGAGTCGGTTACGATAGTTAAAACCCTAAAATTTTTATGATCTTCTTCTTTCATAAACATAGGCCCCTCCCCTGTGAAGAGATATACGGGGTTGAGCTTGTAGGTGTCAATAGCTTTGCGCAAAAGCTCAATTGTTACATCACGCCTGCTCTTTAGGATTTCACTCAAACTTTGTGGAAGATAATCTAAAGAAAGCGCAAACTGCCGACTAGATCGAATACGTTGATCTTTTTTCAATTTATTATGGCAATTGATGAAACGCTGTGTAACAACACTATTCATAGTTTTATTTTTGAAGCTGCCCCAATAAAATTTAGGTGCAAATAGACCAAGATTAGCATATAATAAAAGTTCTCTGTGGTTACAGATTCTCGTTATGCTCACATATTAGTGTAAATCTACTGAATTGTAATTAAAATGTCAACACTTTAAGCAAATTATTTACACAAATAATTGCAAATTAAGGATAGGTCCAGAAAATTAACCCTCACAAAAGGTCATTAGACAGCAGCTTCAAATACACCACTGTAGTAAATCATTCCCTATCAGAAGTTTTTGAAGAATGATAGGATTGTGATACTATTTATGAAAAAAGATTTGTATCTTTAATTAGTTAATCGGTTTAGGTATTGAAATACAAACCGTTATAATGGTGAATTCAGCTCTGTTTAAGAGCCTACTTCCTTCGTTGAAAAACAAACTACTATGGGAAAATTTTACATGATTGAATTTGACTTACCAGAAGTATTAGCCCCAGAATTTCTTGCACTTTTACCTACTCAAAGACTAAAGGTAGATGAGTTGATGCTTGCAGGGATAATACAGTCTTATTCACTATCTATGAATCGAGCAAAACTCTGGATCATAATGGTTGCTGATTCCGAATTTGAAGTATTACAACTCATTAGTGAATTGCCTTTGAGCAACTTTATGATTCCAAGTATCACCCCATTGATGTTTCATCACTCGGTAAAAGCTACAACGGCAGTATCCCTCAATTAAGAGTATGTTTAAATTTCTACCTACTTGTTAAATTCTAGTCTTTTGCCCTGATATGGCAGCTTTTTTCGTTCACGTTCAGGTAGCACTGCTATCTTCACTCAAAAGCGCCTTATCTCAGCACAAAATCCAAGGAATTTAACTGCTCTTACCATAAGATTAGGGACTTAAGCTACTGACTATAAGTACCTAAAAATTTAATCATGCTCTAAGACAACTGGGTTTTGCTACTGTAAATTATAGTTTAAGCAGATGACTTTAAAACTTAATACAAAGTTTAAGTTTTGAGTGCTAATTTCTCATGCTCAATGACAAGTGTAGGGCTCTGGATAGTTGATGTAAACTATGTTTAATGCCTCAGCATCCTTGTTTTGCTTATTACGTGCCTTTACCCAAACAGCCATCTCTGAAGGTGCTTCTTGCTTGAACTCCTCGGCAGCGACAAAGGTATAAATTCCTTGAAAATATGTAGGAACCAACCAGCCTAGAGGAGCAGCTATTGGAATAATATCATCTTGATAGGTATTCACTGTACGCTGCAAGTAGATAGATCTCTTCATCGCCTCTAATGCCCATGTTTTCAACTCTTCTACATCTTGGGGCAATTCATTTTTGAATACAATGCTAGTTCCATGCTCAAACAAAACCCAATAGGGCGACTGTGCATTTAGTTGATTTTTGGCCAATTCAATTAGCCTAGATATCATGGATTCATTCATCATTGTAACGAAGGTTTTTTGTAGTTCTGTGTTAGGATTAGGGAAAATTTTAGTGCGCATCATTCAATAACCTCCTTTATTGGGGAAGGAGATCATTCTTTTAGCTACTTTAAAATTAAGCAGAAAAATCTATTTTTAGAACCGCTCTAAATAAGTGTCTATACAGTTGGAGTTCCCCAGAAGATTTTGTTAATTTTATGTAAAGCTTTAGGGGTTTTTTGACAAATCTCATCAAAAACTCTATTTTTTTTCAATTCTGTGATAAATGTCACCTTTTAAAGGTCTCAAACTCCCTTTCTTTGTAATGTGATCGGAAGACATCACTACATTTTAGTCAAGAAAAAAGTATTACTTACAATCCAAAGAAAAATACCTATATTATGAAAATTGAGCAGATTTATACCGGATGTTTGGCACAAGGAGCTTATTACATCGAATCTCAAGGCGAAGTAGCTATCATTGATCCTTTACGGGAAACTGAGCCTTACTTACAAATGGCTGAAGAAAACAATGCTAAGATTAAGTATATTTTTGAAACCCACTTTCATGCAGACTTTGTTTCAGGTCATGTAGACCTTGCTTTGAAGACAGGAGCTACCATCATTTTTGGCCCCAATGCAGAAACCGAGTATGATATTCATGTAGCAGAAGATGGCGAAGAATTTAAACTCGGTAATATTACGATTAAGGCTTTACACACTCCTGGCCACACGCTGGAGTCTACCACTTATCTTCTTATTGATGAAAATGGTAAGAATCATGCAATTTTTAGTGGAGATACCTTATTTATTGGTGATGTGGGTCGCCCTGACCTTGCGGTAAAGTCTAACGTAACGATGGAAGATTTAGCTAGAATGCT
>CAZOLU010000239.1:0-459 GCA_964580485.1 uncultured Saprospiraceae bacterium
CATGGTCAAGTTTTTCTCCTCTTCAGATTTAAGAGCAAAAACAAATACATCATCCTCAACGGGATCATCAGATGCAATCATTTCAACATCCATCATTTTAGCTACTTTCTCAGCAGCCATCAATGAAGTGTAGATAGTAGCAACAACTTCTTTTTCGTCACCATTGTCCATCAAAAGAATAACCGCTACCATTTTGTCTTCTTGAGCAGGAGCTGCAAAAGAAGTTGTGTTTAGTGCGAATACACAAGCTAGAAGTAATACAAGGACTCTCATAGTAGTTTTTTTTTAAAATTTTCTTAAAATGTTTTAGTCTCTCAGTACCTCAAATATAACAATAATATTTCTTTTATCCAAAGATTCAATCAAATTTTATTTCAAGCCTCAGCCTTTAACCAATTAACCTTTGTTCAAAACGGCTATTCCCAAATGCTGAGGTTGAAGGCGCATTTATTTGGGGAT
>CAZOLU010000239.1:469-6331 GCA_964580485.1 uncultured Saprospiraceae bacterium
TGGGGATGTCTTTTCCCAGCATGGTGAAGGTAAAATACTGTAGCATTTCACAAACAGGCTTCAAGTTGCCATTAATGCGAACATCGGTCAATGCGGGCAAGTGTTCTGCAAAATGGATGTTATTGTTGGCCGTCTCGATCAGCGTACTTGCCAAGGTGTTGGGATAAGGAAAATCTGGATTTACCTCTGCTATGGTAGTTGCAATCGTCTTACACAATGTTTTGTAATTTAAAAACAACCCTTCTTTATTTTCCAAGTCTACCTCTTTGGTATGGTATGCCTTTATCGCCTCTGCTACTACAATCTTGTGTAGACGGTTTTCATCTACATAGGCTACAGCAGGGTTGGTACGAGAAGATTCCACCAAAATAGAAAGGATGATATTCAGCCGTTTTTCAGGCGACTCAATATTCATAGTATTATAGTCAATTTGAAACTTCATCCATTCCCAATACCAAGAAACCAAATACAACAAAAATTTATGCTTATTTTCAAAGTACCGATATACAGAAGCCTCGGTAGACTCTATGCGGTCTGCCAACTTTTTGAAGGTAAACTTTTCAAAACCTAGTTCTTCGATTAGAACAATCCCAAATTCAATAATTTTTTTACCCAATTTGGTTTGCTGTGGATCTCTAAGATATAAGTTTTCGTTGAGTTGAATTTGGATTGCAATCATAACACATAAATCTTGTACAAAAATATAACTTAATATTCTACATAAACTATGCGCCCTGCAGAAGCTGTATGTTTGGTTATTTTATAATTACTTCGCAAAAAGCAGCTGGCTATATACGTTTAATGTATGCTGGCTTAAAATTGTTCTCTAATATAAAATAATAGTTTATTCAGGTCTATGATCTTTCTGAGAAAAACTGCAGAGTATTAGTTTTCTTCACAAATAGAAAACAAGCACTTTCGTAATAATTAAAAAATAAGATGCTCTAGCTCCCTCAATTTTTGGGTAGCTTATTTATTAGTAATAAAACTTGTATAGGATGTAGATGATTAGATAAATATAATAGGTTTACTATTAGTTTTCAAATAAAAATACCAAGAGATGTAATTTGATGACATGAATCATGTTTGGACAAACGGTATAGTATTTCCAGTAAAAGCTTAACTTTGTGTATTCTACAGCTTCGTTTTAAAATCAATGCAAATGACTTTGCAAGCAAAGAAAATAGAGCAGCTCTCTAACTTATTTTTAAGTGTTAAGGATCAAAACATAGCACTTGCTTTTGCAATATTAGATCAGCAAACCCTGCCCAAATCATTGATTACAGAAGTTTTTGCGGTTTATCTGCTTACGGAAAACTCTGAGTTGCGCCTAAAGGCCGAGCAACTCCTCAAAAAGCACAGGGTACAACTGCTGAGCAATGCCACACAATGGCGTTCAAAACTCAAGGATGCTGCAACTACCGAAAAAACAGTTGCCCAAAACATCGAGCAATACTGCGATGGCCAAGAGCTCATAGGCAGCAAGTTGGCTAAGGCCTTATTTCGAAAGCTTGGTCTAGGCTCGTATTACCTCCTGAATAGGGTTGGGGAAGAGGAGCGTAAGCAAAATATACTAACTTTTGTGGATGGAAGTGCTTTCCGATTGCATAATGCAGGACTCCAAACATTCCCACCAGAGCTTTTTGAACTAACCGAGCTTAGCGATATTGACCTATCTGGGAATAAAATTAAAAGCATCCCCGCCAAAATTAAGGTGTTCCAAAACCTTAGAGTACTACGCCTTTCTGGAAATCAGCTCAAAAAAATCAACAAAGCTATTCTTGAACTCAAAAAGCTGGAAGAACTTTACCTCAACAGCAATCTGATGACCGCCTTTCCCGAAATTCTAACAGCCATGCACTGGCTCAAAAAACTGGATATTACAGGACTGACAACTATTAACATGTATCGGGGGCTGGAACTGCCAGTGGAACAGCTCAAAAAAATGAGTAGTTTACAAGCCATTGGACTAGCCAACTACAACAAAACAAGCTCTGAACTAAGGTTTTATAGCCCCTACCGCAATTATCCTCATCTAACTTGGGTCGAAAAAAAGGACAAAGCACTAAACCTAGAACCTTTGGCTTTGGCAAAGACCGCATATCTCCTCAATGGAGAGTCGGTAAGTTTTATACTTCGTTACAGCAAAGATGCTGATTTTAAAATCAAAGTTTTGTCGGGTTTTTATGATCCCAAACAGAAGCGTATGGATTTTAAAGGTACCTATCTAGAGTATTTGCCTGAAGAGCTGACTGCTTTTGATATTCGAGAACTTGACCTTAGTAATTCTAGCATTGGCTTGGCAGGCTCGCATTTTAAAACGCCTGAAGAAATGAAAAAGGGCTATGTACAAGTAGATAAAGAGCGTCTTTCTGTGATTCACCAACTCACCCAACTCCAAGTACTAGTGCTTGATTATTGTGCTCTAACTGCCTTTCCAGATGGTTTAGAGCAACTAAGATCGCTTCGCATTTTACGGGCTCGGTGCAATTATATTCGAAACATCCCAAAAAGTATTGGGCAGCTGTCACAATTAGAATTAGTTGATTTTTGGGCATGCTTTTCACATTTTGAAGATCAAGATCCACAAATTCCTGCTAATTTTAGGGGCTTGACTCAGCTCAAAAAAATACACTTTCATTTCTGTGGAATGGATACAACTCTATATAAAAGCCGTTTGAAAGCAGTATTGCCTCAAAACTGTATCCTAGATCTTGAAAACTAAGGAGTATCTCCAATTCAACTTTTAATAGATCTTCACATCTGGCAGGTACTCTCGTACACAATCCAGCTCTTCTTTGGGAAGCCCACAACCTCTAATATAAATTTTCTTGAGTTTCTTGCAGTTTCGAATACCTTCAGGTAGATATTGTAGCTTTCGATTATACCGCAGATCCAACTCTTCAAGGTTTTCGAGCTGACCAATGCTATGAGGAATTTTGCGAATTTGGTTATCTGAAAGGTTGAGTACCTTTAAATTCTTGAGGGTAAATAGTGTATCTGGCAAGTTGCGAAACTCATTATCTGAGAGGTCTAAATATTCCAACTGTTTTAGATCTCCCACATTAGCAGGTAAACTGCTGTATTTGGTACCGGCATAGCTCAAACGCTGCAACTTGGGCAGTTGGGCAAGAATAGTGAACACTCGTTGCTGTCGCAAATATTTGTTATAACTAAGATCCAGAGCCCTTAGGTTTTGCAACTGTGTAAAAGATTGGGGGAGGTTGTAAATTTGAATATTAGCAGCATTGAGTTCCTCCAAATTCTCTAAAGCGGTAATCACTTCTGGAAAACCATCAAGCCGCATCACACGAATACTGAGATACCTCAAGTTTTTCAAGTAGCGAATGCTATCAGGCAGGGTTTTCAGGTCGTTGCGTTCCAAACTCAACCAAACCAAATTTTCCAACTCCCCTATTCTATGAGATAGGCTATCAATATGATTGTTGCCTAGATCCAACCAAGTAAGCTGCTGCATACGGAAAAGCCCTTCGGATAGTTCGGTTAGTTGATTTTCTTCTAAACTAAGGTGGATTACATTTCGAAGCTGATCGATACTATCGGGCAGTGCTCTTAGGCGTAAGCCTTTCAAGCTCAGTGCTCTGAGCTCTTGCATATTCAATAGCCAATCAAAGATCGCCTCGGGTTGTTTGAGGGGGTTTTTCCCAATATTCAGATCTTGTAGTTGGGTTAAGGCACCAACACCTTCAGGAATTTCAAGCATCTTATTATCATACAAATTGAGGGTATGCAAGTTGTGCAAATGCCCAATCCCTTCTCCTACATATCGAATATAGTTATCCGCAAGGTTGAGCTCCTGCAAAAGCTCCAACTGGCCAATTTCAGATGGTACGGAATCTATTTCATTAGTTTCCATATCCAAAACCGCCAAGCTCTTTAGGGCAAGCAGCTGCTGAGGGAAGTGGATAAAGCGATTTTTCCCTAGGCTTAGTTTGCGTAAATTTTGTAGCCGGGTAAAATTTTGGGGTAAGCTATCTACTTTATTATGGTACAAGGATAAAATTTGTAGGTTGCTCAAATTGCCAAAAGACTCTGTCAAATTTTCAAAATAAAGATGCTCCATATACAATGCCTGTAAATTTGGCAGTTGGGCAATCAAAGGAGGAAGGTTGGTATGGCGTTGGTACACCCTAAGCTTGAAGGCTTGATCCTTTTCTAAGAAAGCTTGGTCAATAGATAAATAAGTTTCAACATCTTCACTTTCCAAAGTTTCTAAATCATAAAGTTGCTGACCATAATTGACCATAGGATTTGCAACTATCAAAAATATAATAACTAAGATTCTCATAAAAACATTACTTTTAGGTCGCTATAAGGGCAAGAATCTGCCAGTGCTCATACCATGCTGCTAAGGTATGGCTATTTTTAAAATTTTTGGAAAACAAAAGCAACTTAGTTTTTGAGTAGCTAAAGGTCTCAAAGATCTAGGAGTTGAACAACAGCTCTCTATATTCCTATTTTATTAGCGTAGAAATCAAGTTTCCACTTACATTTCACCCTAAAGCCTAAGATTATTTTTACAAAAAATAAAAACACAGGGAATTAAAGTTGCCATTAATGGAAAAGAATAATAATTTTATAGCATGGAAGCTCGAAATTCCATCATTTAGACTTAATACTATAACTTAATGATAAAGCACTTAGTACAGCGTCCAGAAAATTATTGTAGAATACTTAGCGAGGGGCTTCACCTCCTCGCAACTTGGATTTTTGCTTATGCTTATGATGCATTGCATCATGCCAGCTCGCCTTCAGGGCTACTCCATAAAAGCTACATTAAAAACTTTCCGGACGCTGTACTTGGCTTTATTATAAAACTCCTGCTTTTATGGATGCCCTTGGAGGAAACTATAAATTTAAACATCTCAAAGTTTTCGGATCTGTCGAAAATCTGTATGAAAATGTCAAGAAATATCGTCGGGTTTATGATGAATCAGAATGCCGCTATATTTATGCAGAGATTGCATTGTTCAATAAGCTTTTTGATGAAAAAGACTGGAATGTCGATGTTCGTTTAGTTTGTAAAAATGTAGACACAGACGAACAAGTGTGCGAGTTGAAGAAGAACTTTCAGGTCAGTAAAGATGTCAACCTTTTCTATGTTCGGGAAGGTTGGGGAACTCCTAATCCAGGCTGGTGGAAAAAAGGGAAGTACCGTTGGGATGCCTACATCGAAGGAAAGTTTATTGACTCTACCCACTTTTTTATAATAGATGGGGGAGCTGTTTCCGACACCAAAAACCCCTATATCGCCATCAAGCAGGTTCGTCTCTTTGAAAGTGATAGCAAGGGCAGCCCACTGGGCAACCGCCTTTATCTACAAGCCTTTTCTCAGGCAAAAACTCGCTATATCAACATTGAAATGACGATAGATCTCCTCAAGGAGATGGATCGCCTACCCCTAGAGTTTCAATTCAACTTTTACAATGATGCTGGGCAGCATAAGGCCTACATGGAATATTTTTCAGAGATTGAAGATCAACGCAAAAGCCTGACCTTCGATACTGGATATGGGTCTGATAATGGAAAGTACTGGTTTGAAGATCAGTACACCTTGGAAATTATCTTTATGGATCAGCTGATTGGGGTCGTCCCCTTCAAAGTAGGAGCAGAAGATGAAGAACTGGTAGGCGAAATGTCCTTTAAGCTCAAGGGTAGAACGGGTACAGGGAATGTAGGGGTTGAGGAAAAAGCAGAAGAGGAAAAAGCCATGACCTACGAGGAAGCTACCGCAGAACTCAAAGCACTCATTGGCTTAGAATCTGTCAAAGAGCAGATTGATGAGTTGGCGACTTACCTCAAGTTTATTCAAATTCGTAGAGAAAAAGGGTTTAAAGAAAA
>CAZOLU010000240.1:0-6327 GCA_964580485.1 uncultured Saprospiraceae bacterium
TCGCCTAGAAAAATACTTGCATAAGCTTTAATATTATTAACTTAGATTATGCGTGCAATAGGACAGTTTTTTCTACTTATTTGGAAATGGATTGGGTGGGTTATAGGCTTTTTCTTCATACTATTCATTCGCTTTTATCAACTAGCGATCTCACCGATTTTACCCTCTGCTTGTAGATATACGCCTACTTGCTCACAGTATGGTCTTGAAGCCATTAAAAAATATGGTGCTTTTAAAGGGGGCTGGTTGGCGATTCGCCGAATCTCACGCTGCCATCCTTGGGGTGGTCATGGGCATGATCCTGTACCTTAGAGCATGTTTAAATTTCTATCTACTTGTTAAATTCCAGTCTTTTGCCCTGATATTGCGGCTTTTTTCGTTCAGGTAGCGCTGCTATCTTCACTCAAAAGCGCCTTATCTCAGCACAAAATCCAAGGAATTTAACTTCTTTTACCATAAGATTAGGAACTTAAACTACTGACTATAAGTACCTAAAAATTTAAACGTGCTCTTATTTCAAATTTTGCTGCTGAATCCCCCGAACCATATTCGTAATTTCTTTAAGATAAGCCCTCAACCAAGCTGGATCTAGATGCCCTTCATGAATCCGCATATAAAAATTGTCTACCACTAAGGAGAGAAAGGCTTGAGCCAAAAAAAGTTGATCTTCTAGCATCAAAGCATGGCTCCAAATTTCTAAAAAAGCTTCTTCAATGGGCTGATGTACTTTTTCGATATAATGATGGTAATGGGGTAACTCTCGATGTATTCTCAACTGTCGATGAAAAAGCACATCTTCTTTGTGTCTAAGAATAAGGTCTAGAAAATCAGGATCCATTTGCTGACAAGCTTTCGCCAGCTTATAAATAAGCTTGGCTTGCTGTAGATGATAGGCAAAAAGCTCCTGCACAAAGACCTCTAAATCGGCAAAGTAGTGATAAAAGGAGGATTTGCTCTTGCCTACTTGGCGAGCAAGAGTTTCGACTTTAAGGCCCTTGGGGCCTTGCTCTGCAAAAAGGCTATAGCCAGTTTCGATCCATATTTGTTTTTTGTCAACACCCATTGGTTAATCATTCTAAGTTTAATCCACAAACAACATAATCAACCGCAACTCCTCATAGCTCAACTCCCCCTTAAAATGATCATAAGCCGCTTTCATACTCAATTTACCATTGGGTTTGAGTTTAGGGCTTTCCTTATCTCTACGAACCTGATCAAACAATTCCTGTACCTGCTGAATCAGCTCCTCCTCTGGTGCTAGGTGCGCAATATCTAGGTTTTCCCCTTTATCCAGCAGCTTTTCAATATGGGTAATAATCGTTCCCTCTTTCAGTCCACGAATAGAACAAATCTCCGTCAAGCCCATCTGCTGTTCCAACAACTCCTTGGTCTGCTCATAGGTTGATTTCTTCTTCTTTTTCTGCTTCTGCTCCAATTTGCGTTGTTGCTTACGAATTTCCCGATCATCTAAGGTTCCTCCTGCACTCAACACAAAACTGTTGTGCAATTTTTCCAGTGCTGCATCGCTAAATTGCATATCTGCTTCAGCAGATAGTTCTTGAAAACGTTTATCGGCTTTCATGGCTAGGCTATCCAACTCCAAGGCCCGATCATTGAAACCTCTCAAACGAAGACCTTCAAGAGATTTGAGTCGGGAGAGGGCGACATAGCCTTGCCCTTTTTCAAAGGTGCTGCTCAGATCAATTTCGGCAGCATCTAAGGTCATCCCCTGACTTTTATGAATGGTAATTGCCCAAGCTAGTCGTAGAGGCACCTGCTCCATCTCTGCCAAAGGTTTTCCAGTTTCATCATCAATAGACCATTTTTCAGGTTCTGCTACAATTTTTCTCCCATCCTCCAGCTTGACAATTGGATGACCATCTTCTAGATCATCAAAGCCGACCACCTCCCCAACCGAACCGTTGATATAGCCCTTTTCAAAATTATTTTTAATAAACATCACCTTTGCCCCTATTCTCAGCTCCAATTCCGCATCTGTACGGACAGAGCCTTTGAGGGATTCCAGCAGCTTTTTATTTCCTTTAGTTCTTGCTTCAAACATCCGGCTTTCCGTTGTCAGCTTAGCCAGTTGCATCTGATTCAAGGCATAGACATCTCGATTGTGGGTATAAAGTCGAGGAGGCGTTTTATGTGCTTTAAGCTCTTGATTTTTAGCTAATTTTAATAGGTTGATGGAACTTGGCGATACTGCTCCTGCACGAATTTCATTCAAAATATCATTCAAGCGACTATTGCTCTGCCGATATTGCTCACTCAAATAGCAAACGACCAGATTAGCCTCCACCCAAGCCTTCGACATAAATGCAAACTTATCTCTAGGCTGTTCATGGGGATCTCCGACTGGGGGCAACTGAAAGAAATCGCCAGAAAATACCACTTGTATGCCACCAAAAGCCTGAAAAGGATCTTTAAAATGCTTTAGTACGGTATTGACCATATCCAATTGCTTTTTGTGCAACATGGAAATTTCATCAATAATCAACACTTTTACATTTTCGAGATGCTTTTTAAGATACTTTTTGGTTTCCATCCGCTTCAAATCCTTAGCACTGATATGATCTCGGATACCAATTCCTGCCCAAGTATGAATCGTCATCCCATTCATGTGTGTTGCAGCTATTCCTGTAGAAGCGGTGACCGCCACAGGCACTTTTCGCTCCTTGAGATACTTGATGTATTGGTTGAGGGTGTAGGTCTTTCCAGCTCCAGCCGAACCCGTTAGAAAGACATTTTTACCAGCTTTGAGGATATTCAGGGCTTTTGATTGTTTCATCGCTCTATAAATTCATACATTTAAAAGTTACTCAAATTTTTGATAAGTAGAGTACGCCCTTTTTTTTGAAAAGTCAAGCCTTAGCAACATTTTAGGTAAAAAAATTGCACTAAAACTTCAGATGACGAACCGTTAGTCCATTGTTAATCAACTGCTTGAGTGAATCTACCCCTAATTGCAGGTGGGTATTCACAAAATTATTAGTGACCTTTTTATCACTTTTATCGGTTTTAACCCCCTCCGGAGTCATAGGCATATCCGATACCAAGAGTAAAGCCCCTGCCGATATTTTATTGGCAAAAGCCGTAATAAACAATGTAGCCGTTTCCATATCAATCGCCAAACAGCGCATCGACTTTAAATAGGCTTTAAAATCCTCATCATGCTCCCAAACCCGACGGTTGGTGGTGTAGACCGTACCAGTCCAATAATCGAGATTATTATCCCGAATAGTGGTAGAAATGGCTTTTTGTAAAGCAAAAGAGGGTAATGCAGGTACTTCGGGCGGAAAATAGTCATCAGAGGTTCCCTCTCCTCGAATCGCTGCAATTGGTAAAATCAGATCCCCTACCTTATTCTTTTTATTGCGCAAGCCTCCACATTTCCCTAAAAATAAACAAGCCTTGGGTTTGATCGCAGAGAGTAAATCCATTAAGGTGGCAGCGTTGGGACTTCCCATCCCAAAATTGATGATGGTAATATTTTCAGCAGTAGCCGTCTGCATAGGACTTCCATCCCCTTTTACCTCCACCTGATAATGATCTGCAAAAAGCTGTACATAATTTCTAAAATTGGTCAATATAATATACTTGCTAAAATCTTCCAATGCCGTTCCAGTATATCTTGGCAACCAATTTGCAACAATTTCTTTTTTGTTATTCATATATATTTTTTTAATGGTTATTGAATTTCTTCTGTTCTGCTTGATGAAAGCATCGCACCTTATAAAGATAAACTTTTTTGGCAAAGCAGCTAGCTAAAGCTAAAAATTCAGGGCATTTCAGTAAGAGGTACTTGTCAAGCCAATAATATTCTTTATCTTTGAGCCAACACATATTAAAACTATCCTCACGCTCATGTTCAGATCACAGCTTAGTTTTTTAATGCTTTTCTCCTTGGTATTTTGCATAAAAGCGCAGCAAAAACAAGTTGCCAAAGAAAATATCTATCCTTTTCATGATGCTTATATTGATTTGGATCAACTACGTCCATTTGAGATTGAAGAGCTCCCCGCGTTGACTTTTAAAACAGAAAGTAAATATGCTGCACGCTTTCAAGGACTAGCTATTGATCGACTGGCCTACAAAGGGAAGCTTTTTGAAATCCGTCCGAATAATGGATTGTTGATGACCAATATGAGTACTAAAGCTGCGAGCCCCCTCCCCAATCATGAACTAGGCTATGAGCGTTTTGGTCAGAACTTTTTGATCAAAGGCAAAGATGGTATGGTTTATATTAAGTATTTGAATGGGGATTATGGTTTTAGAATTTATAAATATAATGAGGAAGGTGAAGAAGTTCTTGCACTGCAACTAGATCATTCAGAAGAAATTAAACGCCCCAAACTTACCTATAAGCGTCCTTATCTCAATTATTTCTGTCATACCCCCTGGCAATTGGTCTTTACCTCCTATATGGCAGATAAAGCAAAAACCGTAGTCGTAGAGTTGAGTAATGGAAAAATCTTGGAATACGAATTTACCAGTCAGGGAATCATCCGAGATGAAAAAGACGATGCCTTTATTCATGGCTTTATTCAGCTTAATCCTCAAACGGGGAACATGCAATTGATGTATCGGCAACAAAATTTTGAGCTGAAGCATGAAGGGTTTAAAGGCTGTAATCGAGTAGAAACCCTCCTAAAAGGGAACACCCTAATTATGGCTTGTTATAACGATCGGGCTTCTGGAGCACAGCTCTTTGCACTAGACCTCCAAAGTGAAAGTATTGTCTGGAACGTTAGTGCAATGGCTCCTAAAAGTGGTGCAAGTCCTACCACCTCCTATTACAATATGATTTGGCTCAGCCTTAAAGAAAATAAAATTTTAGTTGAAGGGTTAGAACCTGGGCTCAAGTATTTTAAAGTCTTTGGGCTAGAAGATGGTGTACAGCTTGCAGAATTTGAAGCAGAGCGTTAGTTCATGACTCGATTTTTGAACTAAAAAAGTAACCTTTCTTTAGACCATACTCACCGTAACTTGATCATTTCCTAGATCAAAAACTAATAGATATGTACAAATCATGGATTTGGAATAGTATGATATTACTATTACTCAGCACAGCCCTATGCGCACAATCAGGGGAGCTTCAAAAAGGGATTCAAGCCTTTGAAAAACAAGACTTTCCTAAAGCCTTACAGTATTTCCAAATTGTGCTAAATACAGAGGCTCAACTCAAAGGCAATACCGCAGCCGAAGCCTATCTCTATCGAGCCAAAACACAGATGGCCCTATTGCAACAAGCAGTGCAAAGTGGGCAAGAAGAAGCCATAGAACGCCAACAGCATGCCCTGATTCTTGCTGCACAAGATCTTGAGGCCGCCACCGAAAAAAATCAAGACAAAAAATTCGCAAAAACGATTGATGCAGAGCAAGAACGCCTGTATCTAGGTCTTTTGCAAGGAGGGGCAGGATTTTTACAACGGCTTTATCAAGATGCCGATTTAAATGCAGCAAGCCGAGCGGCACTGCTGGATGCAGCCCAACGCTACCTTGCTGCAGCTAAAAAGCTGCGCCCTAGCAGTTATCGTGCTTATGACTTGTATGGGCAAGTGATGATGCTCAAGCGAGATAACGAAAGTGCAGAACAGCACTACTTGCTCGCCATTGAAAAATACAATAGCCAGCCCTCAGCAAGCCCAGACTTGCAACACTATAATGTTTATGCCAATCTTGCCTTGCTGGAAATGCAAGGTCGCCAAACCAAACAGGCTTTGGCCTATTTGGACGAGGGCAAGCGCCGCCTTCAGGCGGCTTATCAGCAGAGTCAGGACAGTAGTAGCTACCAACTGGTATACAATGGCTTGGAAAAACTAGAGCTGGATATTTACCTCAATAGCCCCGAATTGCTCGATCCAGCCCTCCTCAAATTCAAAACTGCCCTAGAACAAAACCCTAAAGACTATCTTCTACAAATGGCCTATGCTGGACTCTTAGAAAAAAAGGGAAATGCTCAAGAAGCCTTGTCCCATTACCAAAAAGCCAGTGAACTAAAAGCTGATTTCCTTCCCCATTACAATATTGGAATTATTCATCTGAAAAGTGCTCAAGCCCAACAAAAAGCAATAGAAGGAGAAGCTACAGAAGCAGAAATCGCTAGTCTGAAAGCCCAATATGAGCAAGCACTCCAAGCATTTGAAAAAGCCCATGAGTTAGCCCCAAAAGACCTCCCTACACTCGAAGCTTTGGTCTTAATTAGCAGCAGATTAGAGATGAAGGAAGCTTATTTAGCATATCGAAACAAGAAAAAAGCATTACAATAGACCAATTGGTCTAAATGTTATTTTTCTTAACAAACATTAAACTATCGCTAAA
>CAZOLU010000241.1:0-562 GCA_964580485.1 uncultured Saprospiraceae bacterium
CTGAATTTGTCTGGCCAAATAGGATGTTGCGTTCATTCTAAATCTTAGTATCAATATTTATACTAAGATACTCTAGTCTGGTCAATTTTTACAAACAATTGATAACCATGTTTGTAAAATAATTGACAGCTCTACAAGCTAAATATTTAAGAGGTTGATATTCAGTAGTTAAGGGGGCTTTTGTAGCCATTAGTACACAATAAACTCTTTGATATGATTGAGGATCACCTGTTGTGTATTTTTATCCGTAATTTCTCCTCCCTCATTCATCAGCTTTTCAATTGAAGAAATCGGTTGGTGAATGGGCATTACACTGATTTTTAGATAGTTGAGTACTCCCGTAAGCTGGTCTAAACCGCGTAAGTTACCTGCACGACCCGAAGCAACACCCAACAAGCCCGCTTTTTTCCCCCCATGAAAACTTGCATTGTACTCTCGAATAGAACAAGCATCAAGAAAAAACTTGAGGATACCTGGATAGCTGCCATTATATTCAGGTATCACAAAGTAAAACTTGCTTGCTGGAATCAAAAACTCATCTTGAATCGCCGACAGCTCGGCT
>CAZOLU010000241.1:572-4429 GCA_964580485.1 uncultured Saprospiraceae bacterium
GGCTGATTGTGCAGCACCTTCATACATGTCTTGATGGATTAAGTCTACAGGGAGATCTTCCAAGGAAAAAAACTTCACCACTTCAGTGCTATGGTCTTGGAGCAATTTATAAGCATATTCTGCTATCTGACGGGTTCTGCTCCCCTTTCTATTGGTACAGGAAAATACGGTAATCATGTGTAGGTCAAATTTAGAAGCTTCTGCTTGGTTCCTAAGATGTAAATTTTATCAAACTCTTAACAGGACTTCAAGCTCAAAGTTCGGAATTTAGGTAAAAAAGATTAAATTAGCATATAAAACCGTACATAAATTGAAGTTCAATGAGCTTTACTGAATCCTAAAGGATACAGCTTGCGCAGTTGGATTAAAAATTAACCCCTTAAGGGGTAATTTTTCTGATCTACGCAAGTCGTTGCCTTTCCCTGGGGATGCTCCAAAGGAGTCCTTGGGACCTTTGGCACAGGCTTCGAAAACATGTACGGTTTTATAAATTAGCAAAGCTGATTAGCTTATATGAGGAAGATCTGTAAATTCATTTTAAACACAGACTAAATACAGCGTTCGCTAAGTTATTACATAATACTGTACGAGAGGCTTCACCGCCTCGCAGCTTTACCCTTATGATGCATTGCATCATGCTAGCTCGCTTTCAGGGCTACTCCATAAAAGCTACATTAAAAAACTTTCTGGACGCTGTACCTAGTCTGCTGATTGTCTTATGGAGTCAAAAATCCAGTAGATCATTAAAATGACAAAATGCCACAAAAAGTAGTTATCATAGGGCCTGCACATCCTTTAAGAGGAGGCTTAGCCGATTTCAATGAGCGCTTGGCTAAGGGGTTTCAGGATGCGGGGGATGAGGTGCTTATCTACACCTTTAGCCTGCAATACCCAGGGTTCCTATTTCCTGGTAAAACGCAATACTCCCCCGACCCCGCACCTGAAGATCTAGAAATTCGGGTGCGCATCAACTCCGTCAATCCACTAAACTGGCGAGCGGTGGGGCGTGAGATCCGTCAACTCCAACCCGACCTTGTCATTGTTGCCTATTGGTTACCTTTTATGGGGCCTTGTTTGGGAACAATCCTCAGGGCAGCTAAGAAAAATAAGCATACTAAGGTGGTGGCACTAACCCACAACATCATTCCTCATGAAAAGCGACCTGGAGATAAAGCTTTTACTCGTTATTTTGTAAAACCTGTGGATGCTTTTGTGGTGCTTTCTCGATCCGTAGCGGATGATATTCGCCAATTTGTAAAAGAGGAATGCCCTATTGAATATATCCCTCACCCCATCTATGATAGCTATGGGGCTTTAGTCCCTAAAACTAAAGCAAGGCAACTGCTGCAGCTAGATCCCAAGGGGCATTATCTGTTATTTTTTGGATTTATTCGGGCCTACAAAGGATTGGATCTATTACTCAAGGCTATGGCAGATCCTAGAATCAAGGCGGCAGGAATCAAAGCTATTATTGCTGGAGAGTTTTACAGCGATCGAAAGCCTTATGATGCTTTAATTCAAGAGTTGGGCATTGCAGATCAACTTGAACTCCACACCGACTATATTCCCAAAGAGCAGGTTGGGCAATTCTTTGGGGCCGCAGATTTAGTGGTACAACCCTACAAAACGGCTACACAGAGCGGAATTTCTCAATTGGCCTATCATTTTGAAGTGCCTATGCTGGTGACCAATGTAGGGGGCTTGCCCGAGATTGTGCCTGATGCTAAAGCTGGATATGTGGTGGAGCGCGACCCCAAACTCATTGCAGATGGCATTTTGCGTTATTTTGAAGAAGATCGTGAGGAAGAATTTCGAAATTTTATTCAACAAGAGAAAAAACGCTTTAGTTGGGATACAATGGTGGCAGCTATGAAAGCTATATAACTCTAATGAGGACTACGCTTACAAAAAATATAAAGTGCCACAAAATACTCACAGCTTGATGCATTCCAATATTTTATCAAAAAAAATTATCTTTGCAGAACCAAAATAAAATGCTTACTTGTTGTTCCGTTGAAAATGAAAAAAAATGAAGTATCAAACACTTTTGTATTACAAGTATGCCCAATTGGATGACGCTGAAGAACTAGCCAGCAAACACCTAAAGTTTTGTAAAAATATTGGCTTGGTTGGCCGGGTTTTGATTGCACAGGAGGGACTGAATGGAACTGTCTCAGGAACTGCTGAGCAGTGTCAACAGTATGTGGATTATGTAGAAAGTGATCCTCGACTAAAAGGAATTGATTGGAAAATTGATGAGGTAAATGAACCCTCTTTTGTAAAAATGCATGTGCGCTTTAAACCCGAAATTGTTAATTCTGGTTTGGGAGATGTGGTTAATCCTTTGGAAGAAACTGGAGTGCATTTAGATCCCCTAGAATGGAAGCAAATGAAGGATCAGGAGGATGTGGTGGTTTTAGATGTGCGCTCAAATTATGAACACCAACTAGGGCATTTTAAAAATGCCTTGACGCTGGATATTGATAATTTTAGGGAATTTCCTGAGAAAGTCAAGGAGTTGGAACATCTCAAAGATAAAAAAGTATTAACCTATTGTACTGGAGGAATTAAATGTGAAAAGGCTTCTGCCTTTTTGCTCAAGCAGGGCTTTAAAGAGGTATATCAGCTGCATGGAGGTATTATCAACTATGGTAAGCAAGTAGGTGGAGAAGATTTTGAGGGAGATTGCTATGTTTTTGATAATCGAGTACATGTACCTGTTAATTCGGTCAACCCCACGGTAGTATCAAGTTGTGCCAACTGTGGGCATAAAACTACACGCATGGTCAATTGTGCAAACCCTCATTGTAACGACCACTTTGTGCAGTGTGAAAAATGTGGGGAAGATCTACAGGGGGCTTGTAGCGTGCAGTGTAGTATGTCGGATTTTGTGCGACCATACAATCCCAAAGGTTATTATTCCAAATAGTAAGAAAGTACTGTGCTACAATTGTTCCAGCCAATAAAATCGCTATTCCATCGTTTTAAGATCGCGCTAGTTTTGTAGCATACATCTACTTACGTTCAGATCATCCACAACCTATGAAACGCCTATATTTAACTCTGCTTTTTGCTATCTGTTTATTGGGCAGCCATCATACTGCTTCTGCACAATATTACGATCAAGCCGTTGGGATGCGCGCCGGTACTTCGCTAATGGCTAGTTATAAGGCTTTCTTTTCGTACTATCCAAAGGTGCAAATGGCATGGGAGGTCTTGGGGGGCTTGCAGGTAGATGAGCTTCAGCTCCAAACCAATGGTTATGTATTAGAAGGGGTTTGGTACGCACATATGGATCTTGGCTTTGACACAGGCTTTTCTGGATTTGCTGGAGCTGGGGTATTTATGGGACTGTATACACCTCCTCAAGAAAATGTTCGATTTGGAGGGGGGATATCTGCTACTATCGGAGCTTCCTATACCTTTACACATACACCAGTGAATATCGCCATAGATTGGAAACCCATTTTAGGGGTTCCTCGTATGAGCCTAACCCGAGGGGCGCTGACGATTCGTTATGTTTTACCCACAGCTTGGCAATAGTTTTGTGGCTTTAGCCCCTTTGTTCTTTAAAGCACTTGCTCTTTGATGCTTATCGCTGCTTTCTAAAACTTTCAGGGATGATTGTTTTGAGATTTAGATAAATTTTGACATTTTCGTACTAATCCACTGCAAAATATTCTAAAAGCAGTAGAATGGATGAAAAAATCAAACTATGCAACAAAGCCGCGTCGCAAAAAATGCACAGACCCTAGAGCGAGAGCTTTATTGGCTGGCAAAAGTAATTGATACTCGATTTAAGCTCTACTTTAATATGGAGCTTGAGCATGAAAGTATCTTTGCCCTAGATCCTCCTC
>CAZOLU010000241.1:4439-6324 GCA_964580485.1 uncultured Saprospiraceae bacterium
CTCCTTTGAATAATGATCCCTCTGTTTATGCTAGGGTAGTGCGTCATTTTCAAATGACCTTTCAAGAGCGTATTGTGCTCATACTAAGTTTAGTGCCACATATTCGACCTCAGGTTTTGGATATTTTCTTTACGAAAAATGAAAACTACGACCGAATCTATACAGAATTTGGGGGGTTGAAAGGAAAGTATCACTCTGGATTTCTACCTACTGGTGAAACGGCTTCTTTTATTTTGGCAGGGAATGCTATTGCCGAGCGAATCAATATTTTGGAAATGTTTCGACCTGAACATTTCTTTGCTCGACATAATATTTTGAAATTAGATCTACACAAAGGCAATGAGCCCGTACTGAGTAGTGGGCTGCAAATTTCAGATGAGTATCTGATGATGCTGACTCGGGGTACTGCTTACAAGCCCGATTTTAGTACTTCTTTCCCTGCTAAATTGTTGGATACCCGTCTAGATTGGGCAGACCTAGTACTAGACCCCCACGTTTTAGGAGAAATTTCAGAAATCGCAGGCTGGGTCAAACATCAGGATACTATTATGAATGAGATGGGTCTAAGCCGAATGCTCAAACGGGGCTATCGGGCACTTTTTTATGGCCCCCCCGGTACAGGGAAAACCCTGACCGCCTGCCTGCTAGGCAAGAGCCTAAAGCTCGATGTTTATCGGGTAGATCTCTCCCAGGTGGTTTCCAAATATATTGGGGAAACCGAGAAAAATATGGCCAATATCTTTGATCAGGCCGAAAATAAAAACTGGATCTTATTTTTTGACGAGGCAGATGCCCTATTTGGTAAACGAACCAGTACTTCCGATTCTAAAGACCGGCATGCTAACCAAGAGGTGGCTTACCTGCTGCAACGAGTAGAGGACTATTCTGGTGTAATTATTCTGGCTACCAACCTTAAAGCCAATATGGATATTGCCTTCACCCGCCGTTTTCAATCAATTATTTATTTTCCTGCCCCTAACTATGAACAACGACTCAAGCTCTGGCGTAATACTTTCGAGGGACAGATTCAAGTGGCAGAAGATGTAGACTTTGAGCATTTGGCAGCAGAGTACAAAATTACAGGGGGTAGCATCATTAACATTTTACGTTATTGCTCTCTTTCTGCTTTGGAAAGAGGAACCAAGATTGTAGCGATGGAAGATATCGAGGAGGGAATTAAAAAAGAAATGCGAAAAGAAGGAAAAACCATGTACTAAAGAATTTCAAGGAACTAGCAAGGCTCAAATGATTGGATTTTTGTATATTCGTTGTCATTAATTCTAGTTTTTATGAGCTTTTATTTAATTTACAGACAGACCAAAACATGAGAACAACCCTATGAGCACCCAATCTGGTAGATTAAAGAAATTTGCACATTCTGTTATCAATACCACTGCCTTCAATATGGGTATTTTGGCGGTGATTGTCGTTAATGGTCTCTTAATTGGAATTCAAACCTACGAATGGGCTCCTGATTGGATCCACTTTGTGCAACTCTTTATCCTTTTTATTTTCTTCTTTGAGGTCTGGATCCGATGGGTGGGGCGCAATAGTACCCGAGAGTTCTTAACGGATGGTTGGAATTACTTTGATGTCATTATCCTCATTTTAGGGGTAGTTCCAGAGGTGGCAGATATTATGCTCGATCACAATCAAGGGGAAAGCCAAAGCAGTGTTTGGGCTACATTGAGGGTGTTGAGGGTGATTCAACTTACTCGATCCATTCGTGCAATTGATGATATGAGGATTCTCGTAGCGGTTTTGGTCCGTTCGGTGCGCTCTCTTTCTTATATCGCAGTGCTCTTTCTGCTTGTTATGTATATTTATGCTATTATTGGTGTTTCCTTATTCAAAAATTATGAATATCAAAATTCTGACCATTTGC
>CAZOLU010000242.1:0-6314 GCA_964580485.1 uncultured Saprospiraceae bacterium
ATCAGGGCAAAAGACTGGAATTTAACAAGTAGATAGAAATTTAAACATGCTCTAAATGCTGTTAGAACTACTCCCCTTGTTTTCCAGTACCGTAAATCCAAGATCTACTATTTAAAATGGCTTAATTTTTGCCTTTGAAATAATAGTATTACTATTGTAAAACCAATTGCTTCCCATTAAATTCCAAACCAATGAAAATATTTTTTTACGCTTCTCTAATTGGCTTTTGTCTTTCCTTTAGCCATTTGACACTTCATGCTCAGTACAGTGAACAAGACCTAGAACAACTTCGCAATGCAGCCTTTGCGGCTAGTAATAATTGTGGGGTTGATGGTAATGTGATTTCCACACCAGATACCATCATTTGTATAGGGGACTCTGTGCAGCTTAGCGCAGTATCTCCTTATAGTTTCCCTTATTGGTACCCTTCAGGGGGCTTGGATGATCCTCTGACCAACAATCCCATAGCTACACCTTCTTCTAGCCAGTACTATTACTTTTTACAGGTGGTAGAGGATAATACCAATCTTATTTTTAATGGCGATTTTGAGTTGGGGAATGTGGGCTTTACTTCGGATTATGGTTTGGCTCCTGCCAACTGGGGAGGGGTTTTTGTAAATCCAGAAGGATTGTATGATGTTGGGAATAATCCAAGTGCCCGTTATCATGAGTTTGAAGAATGTCGAGATCATACCGGATTTAGTGGCAATATGCTGATGGCTAATGGCTCTGAAGATACTGATGATGCCGTCTGGTGTCAAACAGTGGCGGTAAACCCCAACCAAGGATACAATTTTGAAGCTTGGTTTTGCAACTTAACAAAAAAATCTCCTCCATCTTTAATGGTAGAAATTAATGGGGTGCAACTAGGAAATGACTTGGATTTGACCATTTGGACCTGCGAGTGGGAACAATTCACCGGAACTTGGTACTCCGCCAACAATACTTCTGCTAATATCTGTATTTACAGTACCGAGGATGATGAGCATGGTAATGACTTTGCTATCGATGACATCCGTTTTACTTCTATTTGTCCAGTTTATGATAGTGTGTATATTGAGGTCAGTGATTTGCAAGTCAGTGCAGAAGTCACAGATATTGATTGCTACCAAGAAGGTTTTGGAACCATTGATGCCAGCATTACTGCCTCTACCCCGACCAACTTTAATTGGGTAGAACTTCCTGGCGAAACAAGTCTAAACCTAGATAGCTTATCAGGTGGTACTTATACCCTAATTGTAAGTGATGCGGTGGGCTGTACACGAGAAGAGGTTTATGAGGTGATCGAGCCCGACCCACTTTTGGCAACGATTCAGGTGGATAGTACCAATTGTGAAGGAGGGAGTATGGATGCTTCTCAGGTTACTGGAGGAACCACCCCCTATAATTACAATTGGAGTAATGGGAGTACCGATGCAGTGCTTACGCAGTTGGAAGATGGTTTGTATAGTTTGACGATCACTGATGCTAATAATTGTGAGTGGACGGATGCTGCTGTGGTGAATAATATCCCAATTTTGGAAGCCACGCTAAGCAATGACAGTCTGACTTGTGATCCTGCAGATTATGCCACCATTCTGGCTTCGGTATCTAATGGAACGCCGCCTTTTAGTTATAGCTGGAGCACAGGGGAGACGGACACGAGTATTCAAGTGTTTCAACCTGGGCTATATGATTTAGTGATTACCGATCAAAATAATTGTGTGCTGCAACTGTCTACCAATATTTGGCAACCTTATCGCCCAGAACTCAATTTGTATATTTCACCTGCGGTGGATGCTCAAACTATTTTTCAGGGTGGGGAAGTGGTTTTGTATGCTAATGCAACAGAAAATCCAAATACCTATTTTAGTTGGACGACCTCTAATGATGCGGGCTTAGGTGTTGGGAATCTCAACAGCTCGGAACTGGCGCTTGCGCCAGTAGATACGGGAAGTTTCTCGGTTTGGCTAGATGCTACGTCTACTGATGGCTGTTCTGAAAGTGATAGCATCGATTTTCAAGTGATAGAACTGCCTTTCTTTGGGATTCCAACTGCTTTTACGCCCAATCAGGATGGTACCAATGATTCTTTCTACCCTATTGATGTGCCTGCTACCTTTGTACAGAGCTTCCAAGTATTTAATCAATGGGGAGAGGTAGTTTATAATTTGGATCAAGATCCTTATATCCAAAACAATCTAAAAGGTTGGGATGGAACCTATAAAGGCCAGGATCAACCCTCAGGAGTTTACCTTTATGTAATTATACTAGATTTCCCTGGTTTTGAGGAAAAGATACTTCGTGGGCAGGTGACGCTCATTAGGTAGAGCAGGAATAGGGCTGTTGAAAATAACTCGACAGCCCTATTTTTATTTTTCCATCAAACTCCTTACTTATCAAAATTAAGATTGGGAAAGAACCAATTTTCTCCCCCTCCTGAAAAAAGAAAGGCAACACCCGCCTCATGGCTTGTGCCGAGCTGCATCCCAATACGACTAGCAGAGAGGTTGAAGGCATAACCAATACGCAAGCGTTCACCCAAAAACATATAAAAATCGGCCATGATTTCTCCTGCCGTAGAAAAGCCCAGACCCGTTACTAGTTTGTTGCCATAAACATAACGTGCATTTACTCGAGCATTGAAAGTGCCGCCAGGAGCATATTGCAACCACGCAGAAGTAATCAGTAGCTTCTCTTTTTTCTGACGATAGCGACTGGCTTTGGCCAATACTTTTTTATAGCCAGCATTCATGTAAAAGTGAGGAACTTTACTTACTGAGGCTGCAAAGCCATCTGCTTCTACGGTTGCGGTCATGGGGATGAGTTGAGCCGCAGAGCATCCGATAAAAAAATAATTGCTATAATAGAAAATACCCACTCCTGCATCTGGAACAATTGTAGTTGCAGGTTGAGAGATGGCCATAATGTCATTAGGATCATCAAAAATCAACTCATCTCCATCTATTCGGTATTGAGATGCGGCAAAGGAAAACCCAATAGAAAGCTGGTGGTTGAAGGGATTACTCACCAACTCATCATTATTCAGTCGAATGTGGTAGGCATATACTCCGCCTATGTTGGTGATGGTACTAGGTCCGTAACTATCAGCTACTACATAGCCTCCATAAGCCATATTCAACTTCTTCCCCAAATAATGCCGAAAGCTCAGGCTAGTCGTTGCAGGAGATTCAGGCATCCCAGTCCATTTATAATTATAATTAGCGGCCAAAGCCGTAGTACGACTAAAGCCCACCATGGCAGGGTTAATCAAATAGGCATTTTCTCCATACATGTTGAAGGTAGGGAGTTGTTGAGCCAGAAGTCCAGAGCTTATGCCCAAAAGTAAGGTGAGTATTTGTAAAAAGTTGTTCATGGGATGAAAGCTATTTGCGAAGAATGGTTACAGCGCCTTTGCGTACTCCTGTTGATCCACCAAGTGAAAAAATATAATAATAGGTGCCTGCTGGCAGATTGCGACCATTCATGGTGCCATCCCAATCATTCTGATAGTTTTTACTACTATAAACCACATCTCCCCAACGATTGACAATAGTAAGTTGGCGAGTAGCAAATAATGCGAGTTCATTAACTACCCAAGTATCATTCACCCCATCTCCATTCGGAGAAAAAGCATTAGGAAAATAGTAGGCATCTGGGGTTTCATACTCACAATTATAGACAGTGTAATAGGTATAGTCAATAAAATTATCTAGAGCAGATCGGTAGTTGGTATAAGCTTGGGGATTGTCATTACCTGTGCTGATGTCCTCCTCTAGGTTTCCGCCACATTGTTCGATTCCTGGAAAATCCCAGTTGGGTAGATCGTCCAAACTCAGTGTTCCTCCTTGCCCACCAGGTACGGGGTTGATATATGCTGCAATAAAGTTTTTTTCTGAAGAAAAGGAGCTGCCAACGGTAGATTGGTCGTGCTGCAAACTCAGTTGTACATCTGAGCCCCCCGCAGTAGCTTCCCGAATTTCCCAAGTAACACCAACAGAGGCATCATTTTTCAGATCACCCGTGGTAGCATCTGCATAAACGTCTGGAAAAACACGAACACTATAAAGATCCTGCTCTCCTGAGTTTTCGATGCGGGCAGGATTGTAGTTGGAGCTTGAAAAGCCAATAGGATAGTCTAGAGCTATGTTGCTACCCTCACGAATCAGAAAGCCACTTTGATCTGTTGGCAAGCCATTGGTGATTATAAATCGATCTTCATCATAACCTATAATTTTTCCCCCATCATTCACTTTGAGGTTGTTGCCATCAAGGGTGATTTTCCCAGACTGAAAATGGAGTTGCTCTCGTATTTCCATAGCATTAGCCAACAACAGCAAGCCATTCGGATTCTGAAGGCTTAGGCGAGCAAAACCAGCATCGTAGCCCCCAGCATCTATATTTTGAAGGCTACTGCTGCCATAGAGTGGATTGGGCTGTTTGAAATGAACCCCTCCCGAACCTGTATTTTGAGCCAAAGGGTCATTCTGCCAATAAGTGCCAAAAAAGAACAGATAGGCATTGCTATCTGCACTATAATACTCTCCCTCTTGGGTGAGGTCTCCAAAAACGGAAAGCTGCCCAAAGTTGCTTAGGCTGGCATTGTTGTGAATCTGTATACTGTTTTGTGCATGAAGTTGATGAAAAAGGACCACAAAACAGAAGGTGATGAAGGTATAGGGGTTCATCTTTTTTGTTTTTGGGTCAATGATTATTGCTTAACGGGTAGTAGCCCAGTTTCTTGCAGGGCTTGTTGCAGCGCTTGTAGCTCTGCTGCGGTTTGGGCTTGTTGTGCTTTGAGGTTTTCTAACTCAACTTTATAGGCTTCTAGTTCTGCTTTTTGTTGCTCAATGATGGCCTGCTGCTCTTTGGTAGCTTCAATTAGAATCGGTACAAATCCATTGTAATTGACGGTCAGGTGATGATTCCCATCTTCGCTAACGAGTTCGGGGTACAAGGCTTCTACCTCCTGTGCAATTAAGCCAATCTGCCGACCTGCACCACGCTGTTGCTGATCTTTCCAGAAGTAACTATATCCATTTAGGTGTTGGAGATTCATTAAGGCATTACTGAGGGGGATAATATTTTTTTTGAGGCGGCGATCTGAGCTTTGTGTGAGGGTACCTGCAAGGGTGGCATTACCATTTTTTTGGATGAAAAAGGCATCCGAGCGAGCAGCTGCATTTGTTCCATTACCTACAATGAAAATACGATCTGAGGCATTCCAGTTGTTTGTACTATTGGCTCCATATAGGGTGTTGTACATACCAACCGCTACCTCTGCATAAGACCGAGTACGAAGATGGAATCCTATGGCTATACTGTTTTCGGTGGTAGCACGGCAATCTTCTCCAATTGCAACAGACTGGTCTTCTTCGGCTCTGTTATCCAAGCCAATCGCAATGGACTGATCTCCATTGGCAGTATTCCCATCGCCAAGTGCCATTGCTTCGTTAGCATCTGTAGTATTATTTTCTCCAATAGCACAAGAGTGTAAGCCATTGGTAACATTGTCATCTCCCATTGCAAAAGACTGATTTCCTGCCGCAGTGTTGTGATCCCCAACCGCTAAGGAGTATAGTCCACTAGATATATTATTCAGGCCCATAGCCATAGCCATATTTCCAGTGGCATTATTGTTTCGACCTATAGTAAAAGCATAATCACCAGAAGAACTATTATCACGTCCTCCTGCAAAACTATAATTACCACTAGCAATATTGTTGGAACCTATTGCAAAAGAGTAGTTACCTCTATTGGCATCATCCCATGCGTTGCCTGTTACGGCACCTGCACGGAAGGCAGCTTTAGATTTATCGAAAAAGAATCGAGCATCATTTGCCCCAATACCGTTGTCATCGAGCTGAGAAGATCCAAATACAAAGTCATCTGTATTTAGATTGATATGTGTGGTATTCGGGGAAACTATATTGCCAGTATTGACCCACCAATCACTTCCACTAAGTAGGGGGCTCAAATCTACACTTAGCATTCCCCCCGCATCGGTCAACTCCAGATTGTTCCCATTAAGATTAAAGTTAGTATTCAATTCATTGGTGGTATTTTCTACAAAGCCGCTGAGGTCCACCGTTGTTCCATCTCCTGTTAGACTGAGAATATTCCCCGTAAGGGATAGATCTTGATTATCGGTATTATCCAGATAAGGACTAAGGTCCACTGGTGTAGCATCATTGGTCAGGGTAAGGTTATTCCCACTCAATTCTAAATCCTGATTATCATTATTGCTGAGGGTGATGCTGTTTCCGTTGCTAATGGATAAGGTGTTGCCCACCAAGTTTAAGGTTTGCGCATCGGTATTGTCTAGATAGGGGCTT
>CAZOLU010000243.1:0-1581 GCA_964580485.1 uncultured Saprospiraceae bacterium
ACCCCAAGCCAAGCAGCTGTAAACATCACCAAAGCAACCATCAACATTTTATAATGCATGCGATCTCGATATCTAATATTCAAAAGATTTCATAAGCAGGATTCCACCAACAAAATTACGAAAAAACTAGCAGTCTGCCAGCTTAAATAATAAATGATTTTGCGAAAGCTGGAAAAAGCGTGGGATTTCCCTTAAATTTGTGAAGAGCGACCTTAATAAATTAGAATTAATAGACTTTATGACTGTTTTACCCATCCAATATAAAGATTGGTTAGAAGAACTTTTTGCAGAAGATATTAGCAGAACTAAAACTGCACTAAAGGAATTACCAGAATCCCCACCTCACCCCAATGCAATCTATGCTCTAGCCATTATTTGGCAATTGCATGCAGAGGAGGATGTTCAGGACTTGGCTCAGAAGCTGTTGCGTAGTCTTTGCCGTAGTGATGAGTTGGATAATATTCATGCACAATTTGAGATTTTTCGCTCGGTCTCTACAATCTTGCCTTGGATGCAAGACAATAGTACTGAAATTCAACAACAACATTTTGAGCGCTTTCACCCCATAAAGGAATTGGTAGAGCCACTACTAGCCCAATCTCCTCATTATACTGACCTCTATCTGGACCTAGCTCGAAAACTATATATGCTTTTTAAGCTGGAAGATGCTGCAGAAAGCTGTTTTGAGGGCTTGCTGGCTCATGCTCCTGAGCAGGATGAGGCGCTTTATGCGCTTGGGCGAATAGCGGAACGGCGAGCCGATTTCGACAAGGCCCTAAATCTGTATGAGAAGAGTATTACCCATAATCCAGATAATATTTACGCTCAGCTTCAAATCGGGGGCATTAAAGCAAATACCCTAGGAGATTTCAAAGGGGCTATTAAACACTACAACAAAGTGATTGAAATTGACCCCTACGCTGCAGAACCTTATGTGCGTGTTGCAGAGGCTTATTACCAAATGGAGGAGTATCCAAGAGCCAAGCAGTTTATAGAAATTGCTTTAGGAATTAACGAATTTCAGGAAGAAGCACTCAACCTCTTAGGAACCTATTATTGGAAAGTAGAAGAAGACTACGATAAAGCAATTGAAACTTACCAAAAAGGTCTCGACCATCAGTTACATGGCGATAGTGCTTTGCTTTTAGGAAGTTTAGGAGATCTCCACGCACAGTATATGCAAGATCTCGATAAAGCCAAGTTTTATTATGAAAAGTCGCTCAAGGTAAACCCTGCCCAAAGAAAGGTACTAGAGCAGTATATCCCTATTTTAATTCAGCATTTTCAAGATTTTGGGGCAGTAGGGGATTGTTATGAGCAGTACCTACATGTAAAAGCAGATGATGCTGTAATCCTGACGGCCTATGCTCAATTTTTGATTGATTATCTTCATGACTATGAAACGGCCTATGAATACCTTAGTCGGGCCCTTCAACAACCATCTAATTATGAGGATGCCCAGAAACTATACAATCGCATTAAGGATTATGTGGCACAGGAAGAAGATGTTGAGGAGGATACAGAGGAGGAGGATATGGATGATTTTGATGACGATTGGGATGATGACGATGATGATTTTAC
>CAZOLU010000243.1:1591-6301 GCA_964580485.1 uncultured Saprospiraceae bacterium
GGGTGGTGGTGCAGCAGGAGATAGCTAAAAATCTAACTAAAAGCTCTTGTTCCTCTACTTTTTTATCTATATTAGATAGTAGTCTACATTTAATCTGCTGACTAATTCTTGTAGTATATTGTGTCTTTACTATCTAGCTTATATCAACAATTCTCCTCACGTTTCCAAGTATGGAATCGACCCAAGCAAGCATCTGGAGAAAAATCAAAACAACGCTTTCGCAATAAACTTAATTTTGCGGGACAATGGCAGCGTAACCGCCCTTTGCGGTGGTTAATCACGCTCCTGTTTTGGTTTTTTGCTTTGATGATGCTGTATAGTGCTGGATTAAAATATATTGAGAATTACGATTGGTCAGAGGCGATTTGGCAAGGTTGGCAAACTTTTACTACCGTTGGCTATGGCAATGCTCCTCCAGAAACGGTTTGGGGGCGCGTTTATACCATAGTGCTAAGTACTATTGGTATTGCGATTGTTGGAGCAGTATTTTCGGCAGCTTTTGATTACAGTCACTTTCTTTCTGAACTCAAACGTTCTGGTCTTATGAAAAATCCTTACAAAGATGGCTATGTGATTTTTAATTTTCCAAGTACTTATCAGTTGGAGAATTTTATTAGAGAACTCAGAACCGTAGAGCCTAATGTTGGAATTTGTATGGTGGATAATAGAATGGAAGAATTGCCTAAATCTATTGCAGCATTGTCCAATATCCACTTTATAAAAGGAAGTACTTTGGATGAAACTACCTACCAAAGAGCCAACCTCAATGCCAATAAGGCGGTTATTGTTTTTCCATATAACCCCACCGATGGGGAGTCGGATGGTGCTACCAAAACCACAGTAGATTTGATTGAAGGTTTTGTGGGAGAACAAACAAGAATTATTCACATTTTGGTGGATAGTCGCAACCATTGGATGTTTCGCAACTCTCGATCTATACCAATATTAGAAGCTTTTGAGCTCTTTGCTATTGTACAAGAGTGTCAAGATCCGTACTCTGCTCAAATTATCGAGAGCCTTTTACTCAACACAGAAGGGGCTACGCCCCGAACCGTCAAGCCATTACATATTATTGGCTGGAGTTGGAGTGAGCTGGTGATTACCAGTATGCGACTCAATAAAAAGTTGAATACGGCTACTACGCCTTTTGCGATTGTTGTTGCTGGCAAACCCAACACTTGTCCAAATCCAGAATCAAAAATTCCTCAAGATTGCCTACTCTCCATTATTGCACACAGCAACTTTAATTGGGAAGAGTATGAAAAAGATCTAGTGGCATACAAAATAAGCCAAGGCTAAAACTATCTTTGCTGATAAATCGTTGAACCTGTAAACCCAAAATAATACTATGAGCAACTCTTCTACATTAATTATGAAAACCTTGAAACGGGCTAAAATCATTATCTATTTGATTTTGCTTTTGGTGGTAGGGCCCTTGTACCTTTATTTTAGCTTACCAGTGATTAGCCCTTGGTTTGCAGGGCTGCCTGTGGGGGTACTCTTTCTTTCCATGTTAATTGCGATTATGGAAATACGGGTAGTTAAAGGGCAAAAATCTGGAATTTTTGTCGCTGCCGTGATTGTTGCCTTACTTACCTTAATATATATTATTGGGATGTCAATGGCAGGACTTCCAATGTTCAGAGCCCAAAAATATCACAAATTATTAGGGGAGGTACAAGAGGAAGAAAGCTTCTCCAAAGATATTGCACCCATTGCTATCGACAAAATTAGAATCATTGATCAAGATGTGGCAGCTCGACTAGGGGATAAGGTCTTGGGAAATGACCCCGCATTGGGTAGTCAGGTGAATGTTGGAGAGTTTAGAATCCAAAAGGTGGGGAGTCAACTTTATTGGGTAGCTCCTCTTGAGCATTCTGGTTTTTTCAAATGGTTAAATAATCGAGGGGGAACTCCTGGTTATATCAAGGTGTCAGCAACCGATAGTCGGGATGTTAAACTCGTCCAAAAACTGGATAATGGTAAAGATGTGAAAATCAAATACCAAATGGGGGGCTTTTTTGGAGATTACCTACCTCGACATGCCTACTTCAAGGGCTACTATCATGTAGGATTAACCGATTATACCTTTGAAATTGATGACGAAGGGAATCCTTACTGGGTCATCACCTTATTTAAGCATGAAATTGGATTTAGTGGAAATAATGCTTATGCGATTATTGTAGTGGATGCTATGAATGGTGAAACGAATAAGTATACCGAAGAAGATGCACCTAAGTGGATTGACCGTATTCAACCCAAAGAAATTATTGAGTCTCAAATAGATGCCTGGGGAGAATATGTACATGGCTTTTGGAATTTCTCTAATCGTGATAAACTAACCGCTACAAAGGGCATGTCTTTGGTTTATGGCGAAGATAACAGCTCTTATTGGTATACAGGAATAACCTCTGTGGGAAGTGATGAAAGTACCATCGGCTTTATGCTAGTGAATACAAGAACTAAAGCGGCTAAACTTTATCGACAACCTGGGGCAACAGAAGGAGCTGCAATGATGTCGGCACAAGGTAAAGTACAGGAAAAAGGCTATCATGCATCCTTCCCGATCATGTACAATATTGATGGTGTGCCCACTTATGTAATGTCTTTGAAAGATCGGGCGGGCTTGATTAAAATGATTGCTTTGGTGTCGGTGGTGGATTATCAGATAGTAGGAGTGGGAGATGACTTGAAAGCGGCACTGCGCGCCTATAAAAGTGCTTACAAAGGTTCTGGTAATAACGCATTAGTAACCAATACTAAAGATGCGTACAAACACAATGGTCGGGTCTTACGGATTTCCGAAGATGTAGTAGATGGCACTTCTTATTATTATCTCATCGTAGATGGGGTGGAGGAGAAGATTTTTGTGGGAACCTCCAACCTCTCCAAAAAACTACCACTAACTGCTGTGGGTGACTCCATTCAACTGATGTATGAGGAGGGGCGTACCGCAGAAATTGAACTCATTGGTTTTGAGAATTACCTCATCAAGGCCAAGCGTACCGAAAAACAAGACGCTAAAGAGTAGCAGTTTTTGGAAAAGATAAAATGCAGGGCTAGGAAAGCAGTAGATTTTCCTAGCCCTTTTTTATGTATTAGCCCAAAGCTCGTCTAAAGATCAGAATCACTTGAACCGTATAGCCATCTCTAATACGCTCGACCTTATCTATATAGATCCATCCCTTTTTACTCATGGCATTAAGTTGATCTCGAATCTCCCACTCTTCAAAATTTCGGGCAAACATCCCTGCGTTATTTAATTTCAGGGTTACGGTTTCGTATTCGTATTTCATGATAATAAGGTTCTGTTTGTTTTCTCAATAGTCCGAGAAGGTTTTTATACCATGAAGATAATGGGGAGTCTAAGTGAAACATTTGGCCCAAGCATTGTTTTTTTCTTTTTCCAAGAAAATGCTTAAAAATCCATCCCAATGATCTGCAAGTGCTAGATCTTCAATTTTAATAATTTTTTCAATCCACTGTTGGGGGGGATCATTACTTTTCTTTGAATTACATTCCCAGCAAGCACAGATTAAATTTTCAATATCATTGGTTCCTCCCAGAGCTGAGGGGTGTATGTGATCAATAGCAGCACATCTATTGAGTAGTAGTTTTGACATTTTGCCTCTTTTTCCATTTTTGTGATAGTAGCCCTTACCTGGAAATTGTTCATCAAGTACTTTCAGTGCAGGAGAAAAAAAGACTTCATTGCCGCAATACCGGCAGCACCATTGATCTCGTTGAAAAACTTGTGCTTGGATTTTTTTACTGATTGATTTTCGTCGGTGCATTTACAGTACTTTTTGTTGGTAGAAGCTTTGTTTTACTCCCAATCTCCTTCTAGACGATACCCCTTAGCAGACTCTTCCCGCTCATTGTTTAGATCATTGTCATATTGAAAACTCTGAACTTGCTATTTATTTAATCTTTTACTGGGCGATCATGAATGGAGCTAGTTGAATCATCTCCATCATCTACTTTTGGAATTACTTAGTCAATATCCCTTCATCCCTAAGACATATCCACTTCTTGGGCTGGAATATATCTGCTTTGTAGCTTAGGAGATCATTGATCTAGTATTTCAAGACCTTCATATAAAAAGCAAATAAATCTCTTAAAATCTGATCTCGGATTGTTCTAAACTGTTCTAGAATTTCTTCCTCAGTTCCCTGAGCATCAGCCGGATCTTCAAAACCAATATGCAATTGGGTTTTAACCTTTCCTTGAAAAACAGGACAAACTTCTTTGGCTCCGCCACAAACCGTAATCACATAATCCCAACTTTCGCCGAGGTATTGATCGACTTTTTTGGGAGTATGAGGACTCAAATCTACTCCCAACTCCTGCATGACTTCAATCGCCTTAGGGTGAACTTGAGCAGCGGGAGCTGTGCCAGCGGAATGTACTTCTAGGTTTTCATTAAAAGCTTTTAAAAAGCCTTCTGCCATTTGACTACGACAGCTATTGCCAGTGCAGAGGATTAGTATTTTCATAAGGTCATTTTTTTTAGGGAGATGAGGAGTAGTGAGTAATGTGACAAAAAACATAGTCTCTTTACTCACTACTCCCCATCTCTCTACTGTTTAATATTTCCAACGATTCGCCAAAGCTACCAAAGACAACATTACCGGCACTTCAATCAACACCCCAACAACCGTAGCTAAAGAAGCTCCAGATTCCAATCCAAAGAGAGAAATCGCTACCGCC
>CAZOLU010000244.1:0-6261 GCA_964580485.1 uncultured Saprospiraceae bacterium
CTTGGAAACGCTCTGGCACTCGTAGAGGATCATCTCCACTGCCATCAGCATATACAGGCTCTATATACACTAAGAAAACATTGTAACGATTGTAGAGGTTGTAGATACTTAAAGTAATATCTGACTCCAAGCGTTTTTTCAATGGAAGTGGATAGACTAAGCCTAAATCCATACGATGATAGGCTGGGATTCTAAAGCCATTGCGTTGGGTGTATATAGGGAAAAAAGACAAGGGGTTCTCGCCGGTAATATCTGTAAAAATCACACGCTGCTCGGGCAGGGAGTAAGCTTTTCCAGTTCCATAAACCCAAGACAAAGTGAGGGTCAGCGGGGTTTTGGGGATATCGACAGTTCCTACTACCGAAATATCATGTCTGCGGTCAGAAGTAGAAGGGAAGCGAGCACCATTCATAATATCGGGAAATTCTCGCCAAGACCAGCTCAAGGTATAACCTACCCAACCTCTAAACCATCCATTTTTCTTTTCCAAATAGACCTCAAATCCATAGTTATCGCCTGTTCCAAATACAAATTCCTGATCTAGATTATCATTAACAAACAACTGCGCCCCATCTCTAAAATCTACCTGATTGTACAGCCATTTGTAATAAACTTCACCAGAAATAAAATAGTCCTCTAACAATGCCCAAGCTCCTCCCACAGATACCATGTCGGAATACTGAGGTCTTACGGTAGCATTGGAGGGATACCAAACATCGGTAGGTAGAGAAGCTCCGGAGGAACTTACGAGGTGAATATATTGATACATTCGAGTATAGCTAGCTTTGAGCGAAACATTATCTTGAAGGCTATATTTCATCGCTAGGCGTGGCTCTATCCCATAGGCAAATTCCTCATTATAAAAACCACTTAGGCGCAGGCCATAATTCAAGCTAAACCTTTCATTGATGCGCCAATCATCAGCCATATAGGCTGCAAACTCCCCTGCATGAAAATTAGACCCCGCTTCAAAATCTAAGTCATCATCATTTCCTGCATCAAAGCGATTGACCTGAAAAAAGTGATAAATTGCATTCACCCCAAATTTTACCGCATGATTGGGATGAGGCGCCCAGTTGTAGCTCGACAATAAATTAACATCTCGAATACCCGAACCCAAGCCTACCGAAAATTCCTCAAATCTATTATCCAAATTGTACAAATAGTCCGAAAACGTGAGCGCATTGTTCATAAAGAGCTTGGGCGAAAGCATCCGATTCCAGCGCAGTGTGGCCACTGTATTCCCCCAGTTAAACCCAAAGTTGATGAGATCATCATTAAAGCCAAAATTATCTCGCCCCAAATAACCACTAAAATAGAGTTTATCTTTTTCAGAAAGATCCACATTGACCTTGGCATTAAGATCATAAAAATTGTAAGCTGGAATACGATTCCAATTTTCATTGTTGCGATGGTACTCATTCAAAAATTCGGTGATGACATCCACATAGGTACGCCGAGCCGAAATAAGAAAAGAAGCCTTATCTTTTTTAATAGGCCCTTCAATCATCAGGCGAGAAGAGATCAGACCTAAGCCCCCCTGTAATACATACTTTTTTCGATTCCCTTCTCGCATACGCACATCTACCACTGCCGAAAGTTTCCCCCCATAGTCTGCTGGGAACCCAGCCTTGTACAATTTGACATTACTAGTAGCGTCGGCACTAAAGGTACTAAACAGGCCAAAAAGGTGATTGGGGTTATACACAGGAGCCTCATCTAGTAAAAAGAGGTTTTGATCGGCACTGCCCCCTCGTACAAATAGCCCAGAAGTCCCCTCTCCTCCAGATTGTACCCCAGGTTTGAGTTGCAGCACCTTAAGCACATCGGCTTCTCCAAACATCACTGGAATTTCTTTTAGTTCCTTGGAGGTAATTTCATCTACCCCCATTTGTGTAGAGTTGACTCGTTCTTGATTAGAGTTGGCAGTTACGATTACCTCTTCAATATTGCCCTCTTGAGGCAAGCCCAGCTCAACATTGATCGTCGTGTCTTGACTTAGGTAAAATTGCATTACCTCTGGTTCTAATCCAATATAGTTGAATTGTAGTTTTACCGAATCTTGATCTAAGGTAATGGAATAAACCCCATAGGCATTAGTTGCTGTTCCGCTAGCACCATCATTGACGGCAATGGTAGCGCCTATGAGCAGTTCTCCACTTTCTGCATCCATTACTTTCCCACTAATGGTGTAGCGTTGGGCCTGGAGCAACGTATTCGAAAGGAGAAAAAGGAGCACCCAAAATACGGGGAGGAAGCTTTTTAGGCAATTGCTATTCATCATAAGGCATAAAATAGGAGGTCATTTAATACAAAGGTACAAAAGTAGCTACATGAATTCAATAGTATGAAAGACTATAACAAGATTTAACATTAAGGATTTATACAAAAAACAGGATACAAACACATCGTGTCTATATCCTGCTTCATAAAAGTCAATACCTTGGATTTACCATTCTCCTACATCTCCGCCTTCATCCTCATTGTTGTAAGACCCTCCGCTTTGCTCGGGATTATAGGTACCATCTTCATCATAACGACGAGCATACTCATCATAATCATAATCTGGCATTAGCTCAGTTTTGACATGATCAACCACATCATTTAAGCTTTCCATGAAACGATTGAAATCTTCCTTGTAAAGGAAAATTTTATGTCTGGAATAACTATTATCTTCGAATCGGCGCGTACTTTCGGTAATGGTGATGTAATAATCGTTGCCTTTGGTTTGACGCACATCAAAGAAATACGTTCTACGCTTACCTGCTCTCACTTTTTGTGAATATACACTTTCAAAACGCTTATCCTTATTATCAAATCCCACGTTCTAGTAAATTTTAATTGAATAAAAAGTATCTTGTTGAATGTAATATGCTTGTTGATATACAAATGTAAGTATTCTCTTTAAAAAACAAAAGCCAAGCTTGCATTATTCATATAATTTCTAAAAATTATTGCTTGCGCTCAAGTAGCTACAAGGGCTAAGGGATAGAAAGAGCAACTAGAAAGCCGGTGTACGCACTCAGTCACGCATATCATCACGCATATCATCAAGTAGATTACTCACGGTTTGAGCCTCCTCTTCAGAGATAGAACTCATCTCCTTGGTCATCGCAGTTTCTAAGGCATCAGAAGCATTGGCCAGAAGCTCTAGCCCTTGCTCTGTAATAAATATATCCACACGCCTCCGATCTTCCTTGCACTCTACCCTAGTAACCAACTCTTTTTTCACCAGCTTATCTACTAAACGAGAAGCATTCGACATCTTATCGATCATTCGGGTAGTTAATAGCTTTACAGTAGCAGCCTCCCCTTTCATTCCTCTAAGAATTCTTAAAATATTAAACTGCTGAATGGTCAAGTCAAAAGGTTTGAGTACGTTAGTCTGCTTTTTGGTGAGCCAAGATGCGGTAAATAGGATGTTGATACCTAACTTTTGGTAAATGTCTTTAAAGGGTTTTTTCTGATTGATTTCTTCCTCAATTTTCATAGGATCCCACTTTTGCATAGTTAATTTTCACAGGATTTTAGCACTACCTCTATAATAATGTATACAAAGGCAGCTGTTGTAAACGAATTGATTGTTACAACATATAATACAAAATTAAGGATTTTTTGTTTAAAGTTCCTAATTTTAGCTGTCAAAAATCGCCGTAGATTACTAGGTATGGCATATCAGGATTATTGATTATGTTGAAGCTTAGGCTCATTGATGAAATGAACTAAGGGAACTCCTAGATATTCCTCCATAGCTTGAATTTTGGCCTCTACGGGGGTTGCTAAGCCCTCTTCCACCAATTTTAAATTCTTTAGCGACATACCAATAGCCTCTGCTAGCTGCTCCTGACTCAGTCCTTTTTTAATACGTTCTGTTCGAATTTTTTCGCCTAGCTGTGTATAAACCTCTGGACTAGAACTATTGGTATTAGGAGACGAACAAGAAAGCTGCAACAGCCCCAAGACACACAAAAGATAGTATAAAAATGCCCCAGCTTTGCATTTTTCTGTTTTTAAGTAAAAAAAACGAACCATATTTTTGGAAAACTAATAAAATTAAGTAGTTTTACTTCAGAATCAGGATTTAAACTATATAAATAAATTAAAACTACAACCTTTTGTTTGAAATCTCAAGCTTCTATCCTAAAAAGTTTGATTTTTTCTTTGTACTATCCTTGTAGGATCTTATCTACTTTCCTGTTTCAAATTCTACATGGCTTTAAAGGCTAGCTTATTTTTCCTTAGCAAGTCGGTTTTCTAAAAAAACAACACTAAAAATAATGGCTGATTTCAGTGAAAATATTGTCAATATTCAATTCAAAAAAATATTTAACCAACTAAAAAAAGAGGGTAAGGTTAAGAGTAAATCAGATATCGCCAAACGCTTGGGCACCTACAATCACGTTATCAATAGTGTTTTGAAAGGAGCTAGAGGACTAACAGTTGACCAAATCAACAAACTGATAGAGTGTTATGACGTTAATGCTAATTTTATGTTTGGATATAGCGATCAACTTTATAGTGGCGACACTAGTGATATTCCCACAGTTTCCCTAGCTGAGAAAATTTATGGTGGTCGCAACAACATTACGCTTGTCCCACAAAAGGCTTCTGCTGGATATGCACTTTCTTTGAGTGATCCTGAATTTTTGAAGCAGTTTCAAACTTTTTCGGTTCCTGGTTTAGAAGGACCGCTTTTAGCTTTTGAAATTAGTGGTGACAGTATGCTGCCTCACCTCACCAATGGTGATTTGGTTATTTGTGAAGCCTTAGAACGCAATGAAATGCCTAGGGATAATGGAGTTTATGTAGTGGTAACTGATACAGTTGTTGCCAAACGCATTCGCCGAGTCAAAAATCGGGAAACGGGTGAAGTGGAAGCCCTTGAATTAATTTCTGATAATGACGCTTATCTTCCTTTCACGGCTGAGCTTAATGAAATTCGCCAAATTTTAAAAGTTAAAACTCGTTTGACGACCTACGGGCTTGCTTAATATAGCAAGGCTTGACCTATACTTGCTGGCTGTATGCAATTTTATTTGTATACAGCTATTTTTTTGCTAATTTTAGAAGTTCAAGCAACTAGCAAACAACTGATTCACCAACTTATCAATTATGAAACACTATGAATTTGGCTGGACAAGCCCAGCAGGAAAAGAAATATATGCACAGGGGTGGCTTCCCGAAAAATCTAAGCCCAAAGCCGTAGTATTGCTTATTCATGGCTTGGGGGAACACTCTAGTCGTTATGCTCACCTTGCTGAGTTTCTCTGCGCTAAAGGCATTGCACTGTTAGCCAACGACCGCATAGGGCATGGAAAATCTAAAGGGGCGCGAGGGCATGTACCTAAATACACGCAATTGCTGGATGATATTGTAAAACTCCATAGCGAGGCTACTCGAAAGTTTGGATCTATTCCAGTATTTCTTTACGGGCACTCGATGGGAGGTGGATTGGTGCTCAATTATCTACTTAGAAATAGCAAAAATGGGTTGCAGGGTGCTATTGCAACCTCTTCGGCCTTAGAACTAGCCTTTGAACCACCCGCCTTTAAGGTCTTTTTGGGTAAGCTAATGCGCGGGATATACCCTGCTTTTTCTCAGACCAATGAGTTGAACAGTGCACATATCTCCCGTGACCCTGAAGTCGTAAAAGCTTATGAAAACGACCCACTTATTCACGATAAAATTTCGGCCGAAACAGGTATGGGGATGCTGAGTTGGGGCAAAGAGGCCATTGCCAAGGCACATCAATTGCAAACCCCTTTGCTGATTATGCATGGAACAGGCGATCAAATCACCTCTGCAGAAGGAAGTCGAAAATTTGCAGAAGCTGCTAAAAATGCAGACGTGACCCTAAAGCTCTGGGATGGGCTCTACCATGAAATGCAAAACGAGCCTGAAAAGACCGCAGTTTTTGACTACATTTATGACTGGATTCAATCAAAATTGAAATAAGATTGGCAAATTCTTTTAAAACTTTTATATTGGGGTTGGATTGCTATCAAGGTTATTATTATTTTGATAATAAGCCCCTCCTAATTTTTAATTAAATTCTAAAAATTATTGATATGACTGCGCGCGAATTTATCATGAATCTTCCTTCCAAAATCAATCCAGAAGCCATTGAAGGAAAGGAAACCTGCTTTCACTTTGTGGTCTCTGGTGACGAAGGTGGAGAATTTACCGCCAACATCAAAGATGGTAAAGCTGAAGTAGTAGAAGGTTTGGTTGGTGAGTCTAAATGTACAGTAAAGACTTCGG
>CAZOLU010000245.1:0-3940 GCA_964580485.1 uncultured Saprospiraceae bacterium
TCCAAAAAATTCTAATTTCCTGCCATACAAAAAACACTTACATAATCTTTAATGTATTCAAGTCTTTGATTGAGATAGGGGGTATATGCCTCAAGACCGATAATTTCAACTGTAGATAATACAAAAATAGCCGAAACTATCAGATCTCCTACATTACTTAACATCAAGCCTTCATTCAATAGAATGGCTGCTGACCAAAAGAAGTATCCAACAATTTCGGCATTTAACAATCAGGCATACCTGATCTTTTTTCCTATGCTTTAGAAGCTATCACGACCTTTCATAAGCGCATAGGTTTCATCAGCTTTTACACGATTGTATTCCCAGGCTAGCTTTTTGTGATTGACAGCATCCATGATCGTCCCAATCAAGCAGAGTCCCCCTGTAAAAAGATACAAAAGTCCCATACCAATTTGGCCTAGTACAAAACGGTGAATCCCCGCCACGGTAATCAAGCCAACTAGGGCTAGGATTAACACAGTTTGAGGTTGTTGGCGTTTCTTTTTGTAAGTGGAGAAAAATACCTTTCGATCAGATTCTTCCATGTCATGAACGATCATCTGAAGGTAGTCCAGCTCAGTTTGATCTGCATCTGGAAAATAAACCATTAGTTCCTTACTCATAGTAGTTGTTTTAAGGTTGGGTTTGGATAATTTATATTTCGTAAGGTTAAGATAAAAAAAACTTGGGATCTAATTACTTTCTTGAGCTAATTTATTGAATTGATCCCGCATCTCTTGCCATTCTCCTTGGTTGCCGGCTTTCCAAACTATATCTGTACCATCGCTTTCAACAATGAGCTTTTCATCATCTACTTTGATGAGCTTGCCAGAGCTAATAGCAGATTCCATCTTGTTGCGATGCTCTTGAAGAAAATCTTCAATGTAATTATTTCCTTTAAATTGTATATCAGGGTCTCCATTCATTTCTATAATCAGGCGATCTTCTGCTACCTCCCATGTTCCTGTAAAATGTGCCATAGCTTCAATGCCCATAATCTTTAAGCCATAATACATCTCCACCGTTTTATTGCCTTTGAAGGATTGAATTGCCTTCCCAAAAAAGAAGGACTGCTTCCAAATACCTTTGACTTGACGTTCTTTTGCAGAAAGCATGATGTAATCACAACTTTGCATTTGTAGCATAAAGATCGAAAATAGCGTAAAAAATAGGATTTTTTTCATGTATATCTGTGTTTTATTGCTGAGCTTTAGAATAAAAATAGGGGAGTTTCTAAAGTTTTGCAAGTTTTAATTGATTTAATCATTCCTAAATTCAAAATTGATCAACACTTGATAGTCGGTTGAATTTTTCTTTTTTTATAGAAAATCTCCTATCTTTAGTATAAGCCTATTTTAGCTAAAAACAGGAGTAAAAATAATCATCACCACAAAAATAATAAATAGCATGATTCGTCTATTCGTATTAACCTTATGTTTGAGCTTTACGTTACCTTCTGCATATGCACAATTCAACCCTAAAGCTTTTGGCAAGCGAGTACTGAAAAGAGCTGAGCGTAATACTGAACGCAAACTAGAACAAACCGTCAATCGCAAGGTAGATGAAAAGATTGATGAGGCTATGAACCCTAAGAAAAAGCCCAAAAAAGAAAAGAAAGCAAAGCAAAAAGAACAGCCTGCAGTTCAAACAGATGAAAAAGCGAAGACCAGCGAGAAGCCCGATGATGAGTCAAAAGCTACCAAATCTGTGGAAAAATCAACCAGCAATACTGCAAAAAAGAAAGAGGAGCACCCTAGTTCCAAAAAAGAAAATCCTAATGCGCATAAAGGGTTAGTGCCACCACAGTAATTGAGCTCAGGCTTTTAAAACACGCACTGCTGAGCTAAGAGTTCCTTTTATATAGTGGATGGGTGTCGCCACAAGGGCGACCCTATCTTTTTTAAGACCGAGCTATGTTGAACGAAGCAGTTTCTATTTATTTATAAAGTATTGATAATGAAGTACTAAGGAGTACTGCAGCAGATATTCGTCAGTTTATTCATAGCTGCCTGCCGAATGTACGAGAATCTTACAAATATAAAACTGCCTTTTTTGAGTACTATGGCAATTTGTGTTATCTGGGGCCACAAAAAGGGCTGCTGGTGTTGGGCTTTGTGCGAGGTGTGGCATTAGAGCCTCGTCCTGGTGTTTTAGTAGCTGAAGACCGCAAGCAAATTCGACATCTAGTTTACAAACAGGTAGGCGATATATGAGCTATTAGCAGAAATACTTACAGAAGCAGCATTACTCAACCAATCCATAGCCCCAAATAAGAGTTGATCATTAAAAATTAGGGGAACTAGAGTACTCGTTTGGCTTTGGAGTTTTTTAGAATATCAAAAAGTAGCTCCTTGGCTCGGAAAAGTTGAGCCTTGACCGTCCCAATAGGCAAATCAAGCTTGTCGGCAATTTCTTGATAAGAAAGTTCGTCAAAGTAGCGCAGCTCAATCATCCGTCGATACTTGGGGCTGAGTTTCTCCATCAAATCCCTCAAAATTTCTCCTCTTTGTTGTCGAATAAAACGCTCTTCGGGGTCAAGCGATTTTGCTTTTAAGCTATTGGTATAGTCTTTAGAATTATCATCTCCCATCGGCTCATCAATAGAGAGGGTTTTCATCCGTTTTTTGCGAATAAAATCAATGCCGTTGTTGGTTGCAATTTTAAAAAGCCAAGTACTAAAAGCATAGGTGGGTGTATAGGAATTCAATTTGCGAAATGCCTTCCCAAATGCTTCTATGGTGAGATCTTCTGCATCATCTTTATTATGTACCATTTTGAGCATGGTATGGAAAATAGAGTCGTGATAACGCTCCATCAACTCAGCATAAGCTAGCTGATCATTTTCCTCTACTGCCCGACAGACCAGTTGGTAATCTTCGAGTGCTCTTTCTGATAAATTATTCATTTCCAGTGACTTGATTGCTTAAAAAAAAGGGATGGAGCAAAGGTTAAATAATACAAGGGACTTATTACATCTAACAATAAAACGTAAAGTATTAGTTTCCTGTCCTCAAAAATACATAAAGTTTTCATCCAAAATAGGAGAATAATTGAAAATCTCAAGAAAACAAAGCTTAATATTAGAAAGGGAGATAAAACCCAACAAGCCATCAGGATGCTCACCCAAAAGCCTATTTGTGAAATACTCAACCCTGCCAATAGTAGCTGAATAAAAGGGGAATATCTGGTACTCGTGGAGTAATGACGGGTTTTTTGTCGATATAGGGATTGAAAGCTTCGCTTGGGTTCAGAATATACAAAAGTTTTGGGATTTGTGCAAATACTGGTATTGTAAGCCTTGGCGGCTTGGGCAATAAATAAGTCATCATCTCCGGAAGCAAGGTCTGCATGTTGATGAAAAACATAGGCATATTGTTTAAACAAGTCTTTTTGATAGAGCAGGTTTCGGCCTACCCCCATATAAGGAATCCCCCATGTAGCCGCAGCAAAGTATTGTAATGCAGTGTAATGTGTTTCAAAACGAATCCATCTGTTGATCCATGTAGGGTATCGTAGGTAGGGACCATAGCCTAGGACAATTTTTTTCTCTGAGGAGGAACGGGCAGCCATCATTCCGGCGATCCATTCTTGAGAAGCTGGTTGAGCATCAGCATCCGTGAGCAATAGCCAATCGTGTGTGCTCTGTTGAAGCCCCGCCAATAAGGCAGCTTTTTTCCCTTTTCCTTTTTTTTCGACAAGGTGCAAGACTCTGAGCTGCGGATACTTTACTTGTAATTGTCTCAGGATTTCGGCACTTTCATCACTAGAAGCATCGTCTACCACCAAAACTTCAAATTTGGGATAGTCTTGTATTAGTATTTTCGGTAAATTTTTGTGTAAATTTGTAGCTTCATTGTGTGCACAGATCACCACAGATACAAGGCTACTCAAATGTGAGATATTTGTGGGGTGGTCCAAGACTGCAAGAAGCAAGAGGACA
>CAZOLU010000245.1:3950-6254 GCA_964580485.1 uncultured Saprospiraceae bacterium
GGAGGTTGATCCACCGCAAGCAAAGAACTGCTGTTTTGAAAAAATATAAATCGCCCAAAAAGGACTATCCAATACAGCATTTGCAATAAGAAGAAAAATAACAGTATGTAAAAAATAAAGGGCAATGATTTGGATTTTTGCTCAATATTATAGCTTTTTTCTTCAAAATACAACCCGTGTTTAACTATTAACAGTTCATGAAATTTACATTAGAAGCCACCGATTCCCAAAGCCGAGCGAGAGTTGCTACACTTAGTACAGCACATGGAGATATCCTTACGCCTATTTTTATGCCCGTAGGTACCGTTGCTACGGTCAAAGGGGTGCATCAACAAGAGTTGGAGGAAGTCGTTAATGCGCAAATTATTTTAGGCAATACCTACCACCTCTATCTGCGTCCAGGTACCGAAGTACTCGAAGCCGCAGGCGGCTTGCATCAATTTATGAATTGGCAAAAGCCTATTTTGACCGACAGCGGAGGCTTTCAGGTCTTTAGTTTAGCACATCGGCGCAAAATCAAGGAAGAAGGAGCCACCTTTGCATCGCATATCGATGGCAGCAAGCATCTTTTTAGCCCCGAAAAGGTCATGGAAATCCAACGTGCTATTGGAGCAGATATTATTATGGCCTTTGATGAATGTACACCCTATCCTTGCGATTATAAATATGCCAAACGCTCCATGCACCTTACGCATCGTTGGTTGCAGCGTTGCCATACTCACTTTCATGAAAAAACCAAGGCACTATATGGCTACCCACAATCTCTTTTTCCCATTGTGCAGGGTAGCGTTTACAAAGATCTTCGGATAGAATCGGCCGAAACCGTTGCTCAATATGCAGATATAGGCATCGCTATTGGTGGCTTATCGGTAGGGGAACCCAAAGAGGAGATGTATGCGATGACCGAATTGGTAACAGGGGTATTGCCTCAAGATAAGGCGCGTTATTTGATGGGAGTAGGAACGCCAGCCAACCTTTTAGAATGTATTGCCCTTGGTATCGATATGTTTGATTGTGTAATGCCTACCCGTAATGCTCGGCATGGATTGCTTTTTACTTCCCAAGGAAAAATCAATATTAAAAATAAAAAATGGGAAAAAGACTTTTCTGCCATTGATGAGCAAGTCCCTTGTGCCACTAGCCGTCAGCATTCTAAAGCCTATCTGCGGCATCTCTTCAAGGCCAATGAGCTTTTGGGGATGCAAATTGCGAGCTTGCACAACCTCAGTTTCTACCTTTGGCTGGTAGGGGAGGCGCGTGCACGTATTTTAGATGGCAGCTTTCGGGCCTGGAAAGATGAAATGGTGCCTAAGTTAGAGGCTAGATGCTAATCCTCTCGACAATTTAAGGTTGCTTTTCGTTATTAGAATTGAATCAGCTGTTGTACTATGTTGAATATTATTGATCGCTATATCTTAGGCAAGTATCTACGTACTTTTATTTTTATTGTGCTGCTCATGTCAATGTTAGCAGTAGTCATTGATTTTGCCGAAAAGGTAGAGGATTTTACTCAAAGTGATGGTCCAACAGCTCATGAGGTGATCTTTGATTATTACCTGAATTTTATTCCTCATATCACCAGCTTACTTTTTCCGCTTTATGCTTTAATTGCAGTGATCTATTTTACCTCTAGAATGGCGGCTAATTCTGAAATTATCGCTATTGTAGGTAATGGAGTTAATTTTTATCGCTTGCTCTACCCCTATTTGTTAGGAGCTTTAATCATTGCAAGTGTGCATTTTTATGCTAATCACTATGTGTTCCCAATTTCCAATAAGAGTCGAACCAATTTCGAAAATACGTATATTTGGAAACACAACTACGAAGGGCCTACCGATAATATCCACCTATTTTCTGCTAAAAATGAGGAAATGTATATTCAGCATTACAATCGTAGAGACAGTAGTGCCCGAAACTTCTCTTTGATGCGCTACGATAGCAGTGGTCTAGAGCGCCCTTATACCCTAACGGCACAGCGTATTAAGCTTATAAAATATCCGAATCATTGGCGTTTGTTCGATTATTATATTCGCTATGTAGATGGCATGAATGAAAAAATTGTAAAAGGTGGACAGTTGGATACTACCTTAAACTTAAAGTCGGCAGATCTAGCCAAACGCTCAAATTGGAAAGAGGCGATGACTTCTCCAGAGCTTACCATTTATATCCAAAAGGAATTGGAGCGAGGGGTGGGGAATGTGATGCCTTTTCAGGTGGAATACTACCGTCGAACAGCTGACCCATTTACTATTATTGTGTTGACCATTATCGGACTTTCAGTTTCTTCTCGCAAAACCCGAGGAG
>CAZOLU010000246.1:0-6250 GCA_964580485.1 uncultured Saprospiraceae bacterium
TCAGGATTGCCATAAAGAGCTTGAGCGAGCAAGACCCGTACCTTTTCATTCGTATTCAGCTCCTTCATCGGTTTATGGTGTAGGTCTTCTGTTACACCAAGATTACTTAGGAGTTCGGCAGCATCGCTTTCGGCAGTCCATCCTCCCATTTCTTCAAACTCTGCACCTAATTCTGCTGCACGCATTCCATCTTCGTCGCTAAAATCTGCTTTTTCATAAATCTGATCCATTTCTGTTTTGACATCGTAGAGCTTTTTGTGTCCCATCATCACGGTATTCAAAACGCTAAATTCGTCAAAGGCAAAATGATCTTGCTTGAGCACAGACATTCGAGTACCTGGCTCTAGAGATATTTGTCCAGTAGTTGCTTCTAGTTCTCCTGAAAGGATTTTGAGGAAGGTCGATTTGCCCGATCCATTGGCTCCAATGACCCCATAGCAATTACCTTTAGCAAATAGGAGATTGACTTCATCAAAAAGGATACGTTTGCCAAAACGCATGGAAAGATTGCTTACTGTCAGCATGAAATTGAGCTTATTGAGTTAAAAGGAATATGAAAACCGCTGCAAAGGTACGGAATAGGATTTAAATTTCCATGGTAAAGATCTGCTAAAGTGTTTTATGTGCTTAAAGCTTTTAGCGCTATAGTAATATCATCCATTTCATCTAGGTCAAGAGTTTTCCCCGAAAGAATAGAGTCAATATCTGCATCAGAATTCGTACGATTTGTTCTCAAAAGGTAAGAGCAGCCATTATCATCTCCTCCACTTGCACAATTATTACATTGCGTAATTCTTCCAGCTCTACATTCTTGATGTAATTGTTGAATATGAAAAAATGCTTTATAGAAATAACTGTATAAATACCATCTTCCTTTACAAATCTGTTTAAGGTCTTCCATCGAAAGTCCTAAGCTATTCGCAAAATCGTCTAAATCAGTTATTTTAAACTCTAACCTTTCCATTAAGCTAGCACGCTGCCTTTGCTCTTTAATTTCTATATTGTAACCTATAATAGCGCTGTATGCAACCTCACACGCATTTCTTAAGGCTTCTAGTGAAAAGTAATACAATTCATTAGCATCATTATTATGAGCAGTCTCAACAAAATCTAAAACATCTTGAGAAATTCGTCTACGGGGTTGAAAAACTTTATCTGCGATGAATTCTTTTAAAATAACCTGTGTAGCAAAATAAGTTTCAATTGAATAGTGTTTCAACATAAAAAGCCTATTTCCTAACAAGGCATTGTAATCAATTTCTTGATCCCCTAAAGTCCTGTAAGGTCTTACATCACTGTCTATAATTCCTAAAGCAGCATTTTCCATTCTCGGATCTCTAGAAAAAAGCTCTTGCCATTCTTTAACCAAGCGAATAATTTCAGCACAACCTGGGCCAAAACCTTCTATCTCTTGAATAGTTTTCACTTCTACATCTAAATCAAGATTTGCTACAATTTCTTCATAAATAGCATCATCACTCTTACCTTCAACAATGACTATTGGAGTATGAGACATCAGTGCATTATTTAAAGTCTCAGCTGCACTATAACGCATAATTGGGGATTATTTTAGCTCAACTAAATATCTAGAATCTTTTGCAGCAATTGCAGGACTATGAGAAGCTACAATAATTTGAGAATTAGGATTTAATTCACTAATAAGAGGTAAGAACTTCCTTTGCCATTTGAGATTCATAGAAATTTCGGGCTCGTCAATAATTAAAAAATCACGGCCTCTACCAATAATAAGGAAAAGCGTTAACATTGTCAATAAATTTCGTTCTCCACTGGACAATAGTTCTAGTTCATGTCGTTTTCCTTTTCCCAAAGAAATATAAACCTCCTCTTCTCCAATAATAAGCTTTTTCCCATAATTCAGATTATCATTAAACACTTCCAAAAGCTTAGTAACAGCATCTAATGATGGATTAGGTTCTTCGGCCTTTTCTAAAATATTTAAAATAAGTGCTCTAGATATTTTAGATGACTCAAGTTCCTTGCCGTCCCAACTATCTAAATAATCCAATAGTCGCTTTTTCAAACTAGAATCTGCCTGACTGCTTATCGCTGAAAATATAAAATCATGTTTATCTTTGATTCGGTTTTTGATATTCTCATCAATTTCGAAGTCTTCATCTGACATATTCTCAAATTCTTCTATAGTTTCAAAAAATGCACTTGTTGTCTTTTTTTGTACAGCGGCTCGACCTTCTGCATATTGTTTTAATATGGCTGTTTCAATCTCTTCTATGGTGATGAAGTCTTTGGAGATGTGGTTTGAATCCGTCAATGAATTATTAAGATTATCATTTACTTCTCTGTGGGTAAGGGTCTGTGTAATTTGATCCAAGAATTTGTCTAATATCAGTTTATCCTTGTTCCCGTTATAATTAAAAGATGCATTTTGTTTAATTAGAAACTTTTCGTTCTCCTTTATAATAAATGATAAAATATCCTCATTTGAATACTTCTGAAATGAGAATAAAGCAGAGGTGATTCCCCTATGAACCCCAAATAGTATAGACTTCCCTTTTTGGAGGTATGAATATGAAGAACTGTTAGGTGATTCATCTCTAAACTTATATCTGGGTATATTTAAATCACTACCATCCTCAATAATTCTCTTTTTAATTAACACTAACTCGAATGATTCATTGCCAACAGTAAACTGGATTTTAATCTCTTGAATATTCTCTCTAAGTAGATACTCATAGTCTTTTCTAAAAACAGCTTGCAAGACCTTCAACAAGGTCGTTTTTCCACTTCCATTCTCACCAAAAATAACAGAAATAGGTTCCTCCGAAAACTTTAGATTGATTTCTCGATCAGGATCTTTAAAGCCCTTAATATATAGATGTGTTAAGCGAATCATTATTTAGTTTTTTAGTCATGCTCAAAGATACAAACTGCTTTCAGAAGAACCATTTACATTCAAAAATAATTCAAATCCTAGCGCAGCCCCTTCTTCTTCAACTGTTGTCCAAAAACCGTCCAATCTCGGTTGGGGAAGATGCTCTGGAGTTCACTGAAGTTTTGGTTGAGCTTCATAAATTCAAACTCAAAGGAGTGGTGGTCGGGATCTACATCTGTAAAGAGTAGTGGCCAATGCAAGGCTCCCATAAAATGGACAATATTTTCAATGTAGGCTTTAAAACTCAGGCTGGTTTTTACCAAATTTCCTTTTTTGTAAAAATAAATATCTGCTGGTAGATAGTTGGGGTTTGCATTCCAAATATAGGCGGCAAAGATATCTTCCTCTGTATCTGGCTGGTCGATGATGACCAAGTGTTGATCTTCCTGACCAATCAAGGAGGTTGCTTCGGGTTTACTTTTGATAAATTCAAAGGCATCTGTCAAATTCCAAGCCCCCTGTCCGGTAGGTATGCCATCAATATGGTAATGGTAGTTCATGGAGTTGCTGTAGGTAACCATAAGGGTATCTTCTAGCTCTTTGGGTAGTTTGAGTCCCAACTTCATCTCAATGCGTTGTAGATATTTGTCTTGACGAATACTGGCAAAAGAGTTTTTATTTTCAATAATCTGAATGGCATCATGATTTCTAAGATCAAAATGTAGTTGGGTAAAGGCAGCTTTAATGTCCATGTTTTTTATTTTTGATTGGTGATGTGAATCTGTGTTGGAATGGTTTGAGCTTAGCAAGCCCGTTGATAAGCAACGGGCTTGCTTGCGCGGGCGCGCGTAGCTAGAACGTAGGTTATCTACGTTCTAGCTCAAGCCCAATCAGCTATAAACCGCAATAGGTGCAGCTAGACAGTCTTCTGGAATCCCAAAGGCATCTACTAGACTTCTGACATCGCTGCGCAATTCGGCGCAGAGTTTATCCACCTGTTTGCGAATGGCTTTAGATTTTGCACCTTCCATATAGTCTTGTTCAAGATACCAGCCTTTGTGTTGCTCGATGCAGTGCAAGGCATAGAGGCTACAAAGTTTGGAGAGTACCGCTTGCAGTTGCTCATCAGCCGTTTGTTCTACTTGGTTGACAAAAGATTCCAAGATCCAGTGTTCGGTGTAGGCCTCTGCTAGGCTAATGAGGTGGTTTTGACAACGGAGGAAGGCTTGGTGGGAGTTCATTCCCTGCTTGATGTATTTGCGCAAACGCCCTGCTACCGAAACCGTGAGTTCCTCTTCTCGATAGCGGAAAGCATCTAAGTGGAATTTATGATCTCTAAGATGCTTTTCATTGGTATTGCGAATGCTGAGCGGGTTTTTCTCTCGCACGGCTGTAAAAAAGCGATCTGCTACAAATTCGACCAAGCCCCACATTCCCCCTTCAGAAAACTCAGTTTTAAATTCATGCAAAACTCCTTTGGCTACCAATTGCATCAGTACCATATTATCGCCTTCAAAGGTCGTGAAGATGTCGCTATCCGCTTTAAGGTCGGCAAAGCGATTTTCTGCCAAATAGCCTTTCCCTCCACAAGCTTCTCTGGATTCCTGAATCGCCGCTGTTGTAAACCAAGTAGCATAGGATTTTAGCGCGGCAGCATTGGTTTCCAATTCGCGCATCGTTTCTTCGCTGGCTTGAACAAAATCTTTAGTGAGGTCTGTTAGTGCAAAGTCTAGCGCATAAGCCTTGGCAATTAGAGGGATCAGTCGGCGTTGATGACTAGGGTAGTCCATAATCAGCATTTCTGGTTTACCTTCTTCTCCAAATTGTCGCCTTTTTAATGCATAGCGCACAGCAATTGTTAAGGCTGTCTTAGCTGCGCTAAGCCCTGCTCTTGGTACACAAACCCGGCCTCCGACTAAGGTGCCCAGCATGGTGAAAAAACGTTTAGACGATTTTTCGATTGGACTATGATACAGCCCATTTTCGTCGATGTTTCCAAATTTGTTCAAGAGGTTGAAACGAGGCACTCGAACTTGATCAAACCAAATACGGCCGTTATCCACTCCATTCAAACCCAATTTATAGTCGCAATCTTCTATTCGAACACCTTCTAACACTTGTCCTTTTTTATCCCGGATAGGAACCAAAATAGCATGTACGCCATGATTTTCACCTTCAACCAACAATTGCGCAAAGACTACTGCCATCTGGGCATGTGCTGCTGCATTGCCAATATAGTCCTTACCTGAGCTTGGTGTAGGAGAATGGATGATAATTTCATCTTTTAGATGGTCGTAAGTGGCCGTAGTTTCCAAATCTCTAACATTAGATCCATGCCCAATTTCGGTCATGGCAAAGCAGCCAGGGAGTTTTAGACTAGCAATATCTTTTAGGTAGGTTTTATGGTGTTTTTCAGTGCCTAAATTGAATACTGCACCTCCGAATAGTCCAAATTGCACCCCAAACTTGACTACCAAGCTGAGGTCGTGATAGCCTAGGGTTTCAAATACTGCGGAGTAACTCCCCATATCATTCTCTCCACCATAAGCTTCAGGAAAGTGTAGGCCTCCTAAGCCTTGGTCTGCCAAAAGTTGCACCCATTTTAAAACTTGTTCCCGATATTCGTGCTTGTTGCGGATATTTTGGTAATTAAAAATGGGGTCTTGTAGGAGTTTAAAGACGGTTTTTCGAATCTCAGCGTAGTCATCATCCAAGAGCTCCTGCATGGCTGTGGTGTCAAAACTAGGTGTTTCAACTACTGCTCTACGCTCTAATTCTAGTTGCAGATCTGTAAAAAGGTGGCTATGTTGTTCTACGCCATTGACATTCAGTGCCAATTCTATTTCGGTGAGGGCTTTGAGCACTTCTTCACTCAGCCAGTCTTGATCCTGAGGATCTTCTTGTTGAGTACGAGCCATTTCCAAGCCTAGTCTAGCAAGGGAAATACGGTCTTCCTCCTGCTCCCAATCTCGAGCTGCTTGATGAATCGCAGCTGCCCAACTTGCCATAAGTGTATCCGAAGGTGGATCTAAAGGGTTGGTCCAGCTACTCAGTAGGTTTTTATCTTGCTCGCTAAGCCATCTGGCATCGTGTAGCTTTGCTTCGATGAGTGCAATTTCTGAAGGGCCTAATACGGCATCTGCCCAGCCTATATAAAAAAGGGGGAGAAGTGCCGTAATTTGAGGAGAATATTGAATATCCATAGTCATAATTTTGGGTTAGATAGTATTAAAATTCTGCTAGATCATAATCTGATAAAACGGTTTTCCAACCAATATCTTCAATAGATTCAAGTAAAACAGGATTGAGCTGATCGATTAGTGGGCTGCCCTTGGGTAATCCAAAACTATAGTATTGTGTATTGAATTTGAAAGGTAATACCCTAAGTTGATTATTCAA
>CAZOLU010000247.1:0-6231 GCA_964580485.1 uncultured Saprospiraceae bacterium
GCTTGGGACTAAGAAAACAGGCTAAATAGTTACGAATATATTTAAACCCTAAGCTTGCTTGAAATGCTCAACTCTTACCCCATCTTCATCTGATGCAAACAGTGGAAATTTAGCCATATACTCATTGATTTCAGACTTCACTTTTTTAATATTATCTTCATTCTCTACATCAGTAAGAATACGATCAATCCATTCTACGGTTTGTACACAATCTTGCTCTTTAAATCCACGGGTAGTTACGGCAGGCGTACCAATACGCATTCCAGAGGTTACCATTGGCGACTGTGTATCAAAAGGCACCATATTTTTATTCACAGTAATATCTGCAAGAATCAAAGTTTCTTCAGCTTGCTTTCCTGTTACGCCTTTAGAGCGTAAATCAATAAGCATGAGGTGGTTGTCTGTACCTCCTGAAATGATCTTATAACCTTTATCCACAAAAGCCTGAGCCATAGCTTGGGCATTAGCTACTACTTGCTGTTGGTAACTTTTAAAGCTAGGTTGTAAGGCCTCATGGAAGGCAACAGCCTTGGCTGCAATGACATGCTCTAAGGGGCCTCCTTGTGTTCCAGGGAATACCGCCGAGTTGAGTAACACAGACATTTTCTTAGGATTCCCCGATTTCTTCCATTTCAAACCAAAAGGATTATCATAGTTCTCTCCCATCAAGATCATTCCACCACGGGGACCACGCAAGGTTTTATGCGTAGTTGTGGTTACAATATGACAATGCTCCAAAGGATTTTTCAACAAGCCTGCAGCAATGATTCCGGCAGGGTGTGCCATATCGCACCAAAGCGTAGCACCTACGGCATCGGCAATTTCACGAAACTGCTCATATTCCCACTCCCGAGAGTAAGCAGAAGCCCCACAAAGAATGACCTTGGGTTGCTCACGCAAGGCCGTTTCTTTCACTTTATTCATATCGATACGCCCAGTATCCTCTTCTACCCCATAAAACACAGGCTGATAGAACTTTCCGGAGAAATTAGCCGGAGAGCCATGGGTGAGGTGGCCACCATGCGCCAAATCAAAGCCCATAATTTTATCGCCAGGTTTAGCAATTGCCAAATACACCGCAGCATTGGCCTGTGCACCAGAATGCGGCTGTACATTGATATACGCAGCATTGAAAAGCTCTTTTGCACGATCAATCGCCAATTGCTCTACTTCATCAACTACCTCACAGCCTCCATAATATCGTTTTTTGGGATAGCCCTCTGCATATTTATTGGTGAGGTAAGACCCCATCGCCTGCATGACTTGCTGACTCACAATATTTTCTGAGGCAATTAGCTCAATCCCTTCACTTTGGCGATGCCCTTCTGCGGCAATCAACTCCATAATTTTATGATCTCTAAGCATAGGATATTTTTTAGGCTTCCTTTTTAAGGAAAATGAGAAGAATATTCAATAATAGCTGTACAAACTCGCTAAGGAGATAAGTTATCTCAAAAATAAACTACTCTTGGCAAGCCCCCAAATAAATTCAAAGAATCTTGTCAATCTCTTGAAAAAACTTTATTATTGAACTGATAAAAAGCAGTATCTTGAATCAGGTCTATACTAGAGTTTGATTCTTTTTCTAAACACAAAACTACAACCCTATGCCCATTCGTTTTGATAGTGGTGACAACAACTCAGGCAGTAGCAATAGTGGCAATAACAAAGGTGCCGTAGCAATTTTACTACTGATCATCTTTTTTGTATTCCGCAAACCCAAAATTGCGATCCCTTTACTCATAGTAGGAGCTGTACTCTTTTTCCTTTTCGCTCCCGAATTAGGGGATGACTTTACAGATAGCAATACCTTTAGTAAGGGTTGCAATATTGATATGAAAATCTATGATAAAACAGAAGTATTCGAGCCCCTTGCCGCCAGTAGTAGTAAATACAATATTCCTGCTGCTGTTTCCCTACGCAAATATGCGCCCACCGCTCGCAACCAAGGTCAGCAAGGGTCTTGTGTGGGTTGGGCCTCTGCTTATGCCGCTAGAAGTATTGTAGAAGCCGTAGCTACGGGCAAAGCCCCCAACAAGGTGGCCTTTAGCCCTTCCTTTCTCTACAACCAAATTGCCTTGCAGGGCTGCCAGGGCTCTTACACTAGTGAGGCACTAAAAAAGATGAAAAATGATGGGCTCCTCTTCTTTTCTGAGTTTCCCTATGATGAAGATGATTGTAGTGAGAAACCTACCAATAGTCAACTAAGAGAGGCTCAGCGTTATAAAATACGAGGATATAACCGACTTTCACTTGGGGGTAGCAATTATGATGTAGATATTGAAGCGGTCAAACAAAACATTGCCCAAGGTGCACCTGTGATTATTGCTATGAAAGTACCCGAATCTTTTTATTATGTAGATGATGAACTTTGGGACCCCGGAGATAAAGATCGCCGAGGGATGAAAAGGATGGGAGGCCATGCCATGTGTGCTGTAGGCTATGATAACAATAAATTTGGAGGTGCTTTCGAAGTCATGAACTCTTGGGGGCGCAACTGGGGAGATGATGGTTTCTTCTGGATCAAATACGATGATTTTCAAGATTTTGTGCGGGAAGCTTATGGACTTTATCCCCACCCTCAAGCCAAAAGTTCTTCTAGCGATGAATTTGAAGTAGAATTTGGATTGGTAAATGCCCAAACAGGAAAAAATATGACGCTGCGCCAACGCCAAGGCAACCTTTTTGAGACCAAAGATCCCATTAAGGCAAACACCAAATTTAAAATTGAGGTAACCAACTCCATAGAGTGCTTTACCTATGTCTTTGGTCAAGAAACTGATGGCAGTAGTTATGTCCTTTTTCCCTACACCTCCAAGCATTCTCCTTATTGCGGTATTGTAGGCACTCGTTATTTCCCCAAAGGAGAGGAAAATCTTCGTGCAGATGATATTGGCAACCGGGATTATATGGCAATTGTTGTTTCCAAAGAAGAGTTGAATTATCAAGCAGTGAATAAAAAAATCAACCAAGCTAAGGGTAAAGATTATATCACTAAACTCAACAATGCCCTAGAAGATCGGCTCTTAGATGCTGATTTCCAAGATGGTGCAACCATCTCCTTTGAGGAAAAAGCCAAGGGACAACGCAATGTAGTAGCGGTAGTCATTGCAATTGATAAGGAATAGCACTAAATAGAGTTACTAAGCCTATTTCAATTCCAAGCAATACGAGTTGCTTTGTTAGTTAAGGCTATTCTACCTAAAATCCCAAACGAAAGTCAAGAACAAATTGCCCCAAAAATCAGATTATTCAAAAATAATCTGCAAATTAGCATCTTGTCTGATAATTAGTACGATTTGAACCTTAAAGATTTTTATAATGCGTGGTCTATATTTCTATTTCTATATAATCCTTCTCTTTTTTAATTTTAGCTGTACAGAGCCCCCTTCTACTGAAAAAAGGACGGAGGCTTCTACCATAGCGCATCAAAACTCCCATCAAAGTGGGAAGCTAAGACATCCCGATCAAGTAAAAGTTCGCTATCCCCAAACCCCTAAAGGAGATATTGTAGATAACTATTTTGGAACAAAAATCAAAGCGCCTTATCGTTGGCTAGAAGCTAGCAATGACCCCATGGTAGACGCTTGGGTAGATCAGCAAGCAGACCTAGCCCAAAATTACCTTCAAGCACTTCCAGAAAGAGAAGCCTTTCAAAAACGATTGGAAGAAGTCTGGAATTTTGAACGTTACAGTGCCCCCGAAAAAGCTGGTGTTTACTACTACTATCGCAAAAATGATGGATTGCAGAATCAAGCCGTACTTTATCAAAGTAAAACCTTAGACAACAAAGAACAGGGGCGCATTCTATTAGATCCCAACAAGCTTTCAAAGGATGGTACGACGGCTCTGATGAGCTATTGGTTCTCCAATAACGGACAATATATGGCTTTCTGCAGCTCTGAATCGGGCTCCGATTGGCAAAAAGTTCAGGTAATGGATTTAAAAACCAACACTTTATTGTCCGATGAAATAAATTGGGTTCGCTATTCTAATGTGAGTTGGTATAAAAATGGTTTTTTTTACAGCCGATACGAAGCCAATGAGGGAGCGGATAAATACAGTGCCAAAAATGAGTTTCACCAACTCTATTATCACAAACTAGGAGATCCTCAGGAAAAAGATGAATTGGTCTTTGCCGACCGCACTCAACCCAAATACAACTTTAGTCCATACGTTACCGAAGACGAGCGTTTTCTCATTATTTATGTTACGGAATCTACTAGTGGCAATGGTCTATTGTTTAAACCTTTGGGCAAAGAAGAATATGTAGAGAGCTTGATTTCTAATTTTTTGAATGACTTTGAGGTCGTTGCTAATCGTGGTTCCAAATTGATTGTACGAACCAACTACAAGGCTCCCAACTATCAACTCATTGAAATTGATCTTCAGAAGCCAGAGGAAAAAAACTGGAATATTCTCATTCCTCAAATGCCTGATGTTTTGGAAGATGCTATTGTAGTAGGAAACCGCCTAGTATTAAAATACAACAAAGATGTACGACATATTTTGAAAGTCTATGAAATTGATGGCGAATTTGTAGGAAATATTCAGATGCCCGAGGTGGTAGGTACAGGCACTCCCATTAGTATTGGACAACTCTCAGGCAAAAAAGGGGAAAACCAAGGAGCCTTTATGTTGAGCTCCTACATGCAGCCCCCAAGTGCCTGTCTTTTTGATGTGCAAACGCTCAAAGCTATACTTTGGCAACAGCCCAAAATACAATTCAATCCCGAAGACTTTGTTATTCAGCAAGTATTTTTCAAGTACAAAGACCGCCAAGGCGACTCCATCAGCATTCCGCTATCGATTGTACATAAAAAAGGGCTAAAATATGATGGCAGCAACCCTACCCTACTTTATGGTTATGGGGGCTTCAACATCAGTATTATGCCTCAATTTGCCTTAGCCTATCTCCCATTTTTGGAGAAAGGAGGCATTTATGCCGTGGCGAATATCCGAGGAGGTGGCGAATATGGAGAAAAATGGCATTTGGCGGGTACGCAACTCAACAAACAAAATGTCTTTGATGATTTTATCGCTGCTGCGGAATATCTGATTGATAAAAAATATACCTCTGCAAAAAAGTTAGCCATAGAAGGACGATCCAACGGAGGACTCTTGGTAGGGGCTTGTATGACCCAAAGGCCCGAGCTCTTCAGAGTGGCTCTGCCTATTGTAGGGGTGCTTGATATGCTGCGCTATCATCGCTTTACGATTGGGCGATTTTGGGCTAGCGATTATGGGCTCAGTGAAGATCAACAGCATTTCAACAATCTCCTGAGCTACTCTCCATTACATAATGTGGCCGAGGTTGAATACCCCGCTACCTTAATTATGACCGGCGACCACGATGATCGGGTGGTGCCAGCGCACTCCTATAAATTTGCGGCTGCGCTGCAAGCAAAACAACAAGGTCAAAATCCTATTATTTTGCGGGTAGACCGCAAGGCTGGTCATGGCGCAGGAAAACCTACCGCCATGCGTATCGCTGAAGCTGCCGACAAGCTCGCATTTATTTGGTTTAATTTGCAGTAGCTTATGTTGGGGATTCCTAACTTTCAGGCTCAATTTTATAGTGATCCACATAGGTTTAGAAGGGCGCACCGTGAAAAGCTCCTTGCAGCCATAGGTTATCCTATTGAAACTTACTACCTCCAATGGGAATTGGATGATGATGCTTGGAATGCAGATGGACCTATTATTCTAATGATTAAGGGACTGCAATACGAGTGTTGTGCCTTTCAGGTTGGATCTTATCACCTTAGCCTCAACAGTATTGATATGCAAGATGCTCTCGATTGGTATGGGAGTAGTAACGAATTTCCATTGAGCTGGGAGCAGAATCCTATGCCAAGCATCAATAGCGTATTACACAAACCCATCTCTCAGATCTCCCTAATTTGTTGGCAGCAACTTTTGGTTGGACTACAATTCAGCATCGCCAATGCTCCCCTCCCCCTCAACCTCATCAATGGTTTAGATCAAAATGACCTTTACTTGAGGCATTTGGAGGAGGAGGACTATCAGCTGATAGCAATTCTTTAATTATTCAAAATCAATCTGCCGAATATTAGGAAGCTTTTCACGAATAGCTGCTCGTTGAGCCTCCTCAATAGGCAATTCCTTACAATAAAGTACATCCAAGCCCAGTTGATCAAGCTCAGCAGGAATCTCCTTAGTAACGCTTAAAAAATAAATTCCTGATTTCCTGCCATGAATTTATAGTTC
>CAZOLU010000248.1:0-6221 GCA_964580485.1 uncultured Saprospiraceae bacterium
TTGGCATATACCCCATTATCACCTCCACTACCATAAGTAGTAGTACCATCTGTGATAGACCAAGAGGTTTCATAACCATAGTTATCGGTGAGGACTTCTATAATTACCTCCGACTCAGAACTAAGGCATTGAGCATGACTTATTGTCGTTCCCGACATTAGTAGGATAACAACAAAACTAATATAGTGGTAGAATTTCGACATTACTTGAAATTTAATTTCTAAATTATATATAATAAAATACAATATAGTGCAAAGGAATACAAGATCACAATTTTTATATAAATAAAAGCATCTGTACCATTAAATATTTTAAATATAAAAATGAGGATATTTGTTTTGTAACAAATACCCTCATATAAAAGTTGAGCATCGGTTGGATTAGCGTACTTTGGAAGCATCAATGGGTAAATCGGGAGAGTAGATCATAATCGACTCACAAATACCCGACTCAAGCACCTCTGCAAAGCCTTTGTATTGATTATTTTGGAATACTTGATATTGGCGGACGTAAGTAGCACTAGGATTAGCACTTTTGCCTTTAGGATCAAGTTTGAAGGTGTGAACTTCATCCCAAACCTTACGCTCTTTGCGAGAGAGGTCTTTGTAGTTGTCTGGGCGGAACTTATATTTCACCTCAAACTCGGCATAGCCAAACAAGCTTTGCTCTTTTTCCACTACTTTTTCTACTGATACAATCTTGATGGTTCCCGACATTTTTTCCTTATATACACAGCTTTCACGTCGTAGCTCATTGGCAATTTGCTCTTTGAGTGCTTGTTCTCTAGCCTCTTTTTCAGCCTTCTCTTTTGCGATTTTAGCCTCGAGCTCTTTGCGAATTTCCTCTTTTTTGGCTGCGATGGCTTCCTCTTTTCTACGCTCTTCCTCTTTTCTACGCTCTTCTTCTTCTTTTAGGCGCTTTGCTTCCTCACGCTTGCGCTTGCGCTCATTCTTGATAGCGTTTCTGCGTTCTTCTTCAGCCTTTTCCTTAGCTTCTTTTTCCTTTTTCTCACGCATCTCACGCTCCATTTCAGCTCTCAAAGAGTCGAGATCCACCTCTCCTGAAGTCCCTAGACCAGCATCTTCACGCATTTGGCGTTCCATTTCGATCCGGAGTTCTTCTTCTGATAATCCTTTCAGTAGGGTATCTTCCTCAACGAGCTCTGGATTGTTCTTTTCTTCTACTGGGTTGGTCTTTTCCTCAATAGGTTCAGGATTTTCACCCTCGGGATTCACTTCAGGATCTTTATTGTCTTTGGGATCTTCAAGATCTTTAGGACTGGGTTGCTCATTTGGATTTAGAGGAGTTTGATCATCTGGATCAACAGTACCGTATTTGCGGTCAGCCGCATCTAATTTTTCTGCAGCTTTGTCAATTTTATATTCTTTCAAACGATTTTGATCTACCTCAAACAAATCATTAGGAATACCTCTTGATTCATAAGTATATTGTTCACGACATTCCTTATTCTTCGTTTGCAAAAACTGCATAGCAAATTTAAGCCCCTTCCGTACCTGATAATGCTCAATATATTTAGGTCCAACAGGAAGACGATCATAGCCACTTCTCAATTTAAATTCAAAAGATTGGTCTGCTAATGTCGTTAAAAGTTGATGCCCAGGCTCCATTGGGATAAACTCAAAAGTTACCAAATATTCGTCATAGCCTAGTTTGCTTTCCTTTGCTGCTGTGGCCACTTTTACCTCTGTAATCTCTGCAAGTCCTTTCAAAACCTGATACTCACAGCCTCTAACTACTTTGGTTTCAGGTTTGTTGGCAACGATCCGAGCTCGCTGTGCTTGTAATAGCCCAACTTGAGTCAAGACCAAAAATGCCATCAACCATGGTGCATAATTTAATTTCATAAGCGATCGTCGTTAAGTATAATTTAATGTTTGTATATCGTTGATATCAGATTATTAATATAATGAAAATGGCGTACTTCTGCCAGACTTTTTGTTTATTTTAACAAAAATTTGAATTAAACATTCCAATTAAGGGTCAAAATTACTAATTAAATTGCATACTTTATGAATTCAAGTACTCATAAAATTGCGGTAAGCGAATACTTTTATAGCCTACAAGGTGAAGGACGTACCATGGGGATTCCTGCCATTTTTTTGCGACTAACGGACTGTAATCTGATCTGTGGGGGCTATGGAGTAGAAAAAGATGGTCAATTGAGAGATGGAGCAACTTGGGTCTGTGATACCATTGCCGTCTGGATCAAAGGTACTACTTATCCTTTTGATCAACTCCTCAGCCTACTAGAAGAAGACTTAGATTTTATAGCACGCCTAAAAGCTGGGGTACATCTTGTGATTACAGGTGGAGAACCACTGTTGCAACAAAAACGCATCCTTGCCTTTTTAGAGTACCTCGAAAGCCAGCATGCATGCATCCCAATTGTAGAAATTGAAACCAATGCCACCATTACCCCTCTAGAAGCATTAGACCAGCGAGTACATTATTGGAATTGCTCTCCCAAACTCAGCAATTCTGGCATGCCCCGAGCAGAACGCATCAAGCCCAAGGTCTTGCATTTCTTCGCAAGCCGCCCAAAAAGTATGTTTAAGTTTGTGATTGCCAATAAGATTGATTTTCTTGAATTAGAACAAGACTTTATACAAGATCAAGCTATTCCTAAAAATCAAATCGTGTTAATGCCTGCTGCGGACAGTTTGGAACAACTCTTGATTCAAAACAAAATGGTAGCCCAACTCTGCATTCAACATCAAATTAGAATGTGTACCCGCTTGCATGTAGAAATTTGGAATCAATTAACTGGGGTGTAAATCATGTTTCATGTACCATGACACACCTGAAAATATGAATTTTATGCGTTTACTAATTTTTAGTCTAGTACTATTGATCAGCAGTCAACTTTCAGCTCAAAAAGGGCTCAAAACCATCTTATCTGAGCATACTTTCGTCTCCTTAGAAGGTGAAGAAAAATCCTTGGCAGACGTCATAAAATCCCATGAAGGAAAGGTCATTTACATCGACTTTTGGGCATCTTGGTGTGGTCCCTGCAAAAAAGCTATGCCAGCTTCCAAACAACTTCACCAGGATTTTGAAGGAGAAGATATTGTATTTCTTTACCTCTCTTTAGATGACCATCCAGATGCTTGGGTGAAAGCACTAGACAAACTAGAGCTTACCCAAACTGGCGAACATTTGAGAAGAGGGCGTAAAGATGCTGTGGAAATGCTAAAGTTTTTTTATATTTACTCTATTCCACATTATATGATTATTGGGAAGGATGGCCAAATTGTCAATCGAGATGCCCTGCCTCCTAGTGATCCAAGAGCAGCAAGACAGTTGCGCAAGTGGATAAAGCGAAGTTAATTTCTACCCTTTAACTTAAACTTAAAACTATGACTATAAAAAACCTACCTCAAATCTTCTGGGCCGTTTTTCTTTTACTCTTTGCTTTAGTAGGACTTGGAGCCTATTTCATTTCTATTCATTTTTTGTGGTCACTCATCCTCTTAGCTCCACTATTTTTGATGGGGGTTGCCGATATGGTGCAAAAAAAGCAATCTATTCGACGTACTCACCCTTTACTAGGAAGAATGCGCTACTTTTTAGAGACTTTGCGCCCCGCTATTCGGCAGTACTTTATCGAAGATGATTTGGTTGGCGAGCCTTTTAGCCGTCGCAAGCGTTCTCTCATTTACCAACGCGCCAAAAAAGTAAAGGAAACCGTTCCTTTTGGAACCAAGCGAGATATCTACGAAGAAGGCTATGAATGGATGGTACATTCCTCTTTTCCTAAAAACCCTAAAGACCTTATACAACATCCCAAGGTGCGAGTAGGAGGCAAAGACTGTAAACAGCCTTATGACCTCTCCATCTTCAATATCTCGGCGATGAGTTTTGGCTCTTTGAGTGCCAATGCTGTTATGGCGATGAATCGTGGTGCAGCTAAGGGGGAGTTTGCACATAATACTGGCGAAGGAGGGGTAAGTCCCTACCACCTCAAAGAAGGTGGCGACCTGATCTGGCAAATTGGAACTGGCTATTTTGGTTGTCGTGCAAAAGACGGAGGCTTCGACGCAGAACGCTATAAAGAAACTGTATCGCACCCCAATATCAAAATGATCGAGCTCAAGCTCTCACAAGGGGCTAAACCAGGGCATGGGGGAATCTTACCCGCCAAGAAAAATACCAAAGAAATTGCTAAAATCCGAGGGGTAGAGCCATACACAGCTGTATTATCCCCTCCTTTCCACAAAGCGTTCAATAGCCCTGAAGGGCTTATGCACTTTATCCAACAATTGCGAGAGCTCTCTGGAGGCAAACCCGTTGGATTCAAACTCTGCATTGGTTCTGAGCACGAGTTTTATATGATGTGTAAAGCTATGATTGATACGGGGATTAAACCTGACTTTATTGTTATTGATGGTGGTGAAGGTGGTACTGGTGCTGCTCCAGTGGAGTTTGCCGACTCTCTAGGAATGCCCCTACGCGATGGACTCACCTTTGCCGTAGATACCTTGCGTGGATTTGATCTCAAAAAAGACATTGTGGTGATTGCTGCAGGTAAGGTAAGTTGTGGCTTTGATATTGTTAAGACCATCGCTATGGGAGCCGATGCTTGTTACTCGGCTAGAGCTATGATGATGGCGGTGGGGTGTATCCAAGCCCTCGAATGCCACAACAACAAATGTCCAACAGGAGTTGCTACACAAAACAAGCAACTGATGAGGGGACTTGATGTTACGGATAAAGGATACCGAGTTTATAATTATCACAAAAAAACGGTGCATGCAGCAGTGGAGCTCCTTGCCGCAACAGGTCTAGAGCGCACCGACCAACTCAACCGCAAACATATCTTCCGCCGTATTTCTATGTCGGATGTGCGTCGCTACGATCAACTTTACCCAGAAATTCCAGTAGGTTGTTTACTCAACGATGGAGAGTTTCCCGAAATCTACCGAAGAGAGATGCTCGCCTTTATCAAAGATGATGAATTGCATTAAATTTTATCATCTTAATAGGACCTCAAAATTAGAATATATCTGGTTTTTAGGTTTTTTTATTTTGAGGCTTTTCAAAACTAAGTGCTATATCATTGTTTCTTTGAAGGAAAATCTCATTTTCTAGCCATAGCAGCAATAACCTATCTGTTTTTTTCTATATTTAATCTAAAGGAGTAGCTTTAGTTACTCTATTTGGAAATACCCCTTTTTATTTACACCTATTAACCTTTTTATTTATGGCAGGAATGCATAAAATGTTTAAAACCCCATCAGATATTGGTTCTGCAAAAGACTTATTGCAAGGATTGAAAAAAGCACTTAAAGTGCTAAAAAAGAGTGAAGACTCTATGCGCTTTTTACTGAAAGGAGAAAGCTTTGAATTTACAGATGAGCAACCAGGAGCTATGCTTTTTTTAGGAGTCTTTAAAGGCGATTGGAAAAAATATGCCAAGGCTCAAAAGGCCGAAACTGATTTTGCTAGTGGTTTTTGTAAGCTCAACCAACAAAAGCCTGGAGATTTGGTGCTGATGTTGGAGGCTACATCAGGAAAAGGGCGTAAAGATAAGTTTTTAAAATCCCTGAATAAGGGAGTCTTGAAAAAGCTTAAGCTAAGAGCCATTTTTGTAGATAGTTTAGAAGCAGATGCTAGCGAATCGCAGGTTCAACCTTCAAAAACAGAGGATGTTGTTGATGAGCAAAAAGAAAAAATCGCCCTGTTGAAAGCCGATTATCAAGAAATTAGACATCATTTTGATAAATTTAAAGCATTACTCCAAACCAAAGAAGCAGATGGTGCTAAACGCGAGGTAGACTTGCTTATGGATTTGATAGAAGAATGGTTGGAATTGAGTCAGGAGCTAAAGCTAGATCCCAACTCTAAGGAAGCACAGCATATCAAAAATATTAAAGCAACGATCGAGAAAAACGAGGAACAGATCTTACTCAAGGAGAGTAGGGCAAAGATTCTGCGGTTGAATCAACTCATCAAAGAGTTTGAAGAACTACCAGAAACTGAACTGGAAAAAGGAATGGCCTTGCAGGAGGAAATAGAGGATTTGATCGAGGATATTGAGGATATTGGTTTGCCAGAATCCTAAATCTGTACTTATTCAAACAAAGATATAAAGGGAATTTTAGTGAATTAGAGCATGTTTAAATTTTTAGGTACTTATAGTCAGGAGTTTAAGTCCCTAACCTTATAGCAATAGTCCGTGAAGTTTTTTAGTTTTTGCAAAA
>CAZOLU010000249.1:0-6219 GCA_964580485.1 uncultured Saprospiraceae bacterium
AGCTCTAAAAAAGACAATTTATCGCCTAGAAAAATACTTGCATAAGCTTTATTATTTCGTCTGTTACAAATGTAGGTTGGAGTATACAGTAATTCTATGACGCTGCTTATGTTGAAGATTGATTAAGTGCATTCTTGAATATGATGAGTATCACTAATCGTTAAAACTTCCTTAAATTCGGTTTTCGGGCATACCATTCTGGATTAAGCATAATTTTATTTAGCAAGAGTTAGGTAATATACTATTGTAGGGATAGTGTATACTTGAATAGTTTTGCAATGGTCTTATCGCAGTATAGCATGAAGCGATAAGACCTTTTTTATTGTTTTTATCTGACTTATTAGTAACTTTAATCTTCAAACATGCTCTAAGATGAACAAAGCATTAGCAAATTATTCCATCACCAAATCAGCATAGATGTCATTCAAAACTTTTATTGTAAAAGCAGCCGCCAACTTCATCACCAAAAAGAAGCAGAAAGAGGCGAACAAAGCAGTGCAGTACCAAGAAAAAATCATGGAGGAATTGGTTAAAGTGGGTAAAACCACTGCCTATGGTAAGGATCATGGTTTTGAAAAAATTAAGGATTATGAAAGCTTCAAACAACAAGTACCTATCATAGATTATGAAGCTATGCGTCCTTATATTGAAAGGATAAATCAGGGGGAGAGTAATATTTTATGGAAAGGCAGACCTAAGTATTATGCAAAAACTTCTGGTACTACTTCAGGAGCTAAATATATTCCCCTAACCAAAGAGTCTATTCCCAATCACTTTGGTACAGCCCGGAATGCGGTATTCAATTATGTTGCGAGCACCAAACAAGCCAAATTTTTGGATGGCAAAATGATATTTCTTTCGGGCAGCCCTAAAATGGAAAAAATAGGAGATATTTATTTGGGGCGTTTATCTGGCATTTCCAACCACTTGGTTCCCAACTGGCTCAAATCCAACCAGATGCCATCTTACGAAACCAATTGTATTGAAGATTGGGAGACCAAATTGGATAAAATTGTAGAAGAGACCCTAAATGCGGATATGCGTCTCATTTCTGGAATTCCGCCTTGGGTGCAGATGTATTACGAAAAGCTTCTGGAAAAAACGGGCAAAAAGACCATTTTAGAGATTTTCCCGAATTTCTCACTATTTGTGTATGGGGGTGTAAACTTTGAGCCTTACCGTGCCAAACTTGAAGAATTGGTAGGTGGTCGAATTCCTAGTGTAGAAACTTACCCTGCCTCAGAGGGCTTTATTGCTTACCAAGACCGTCAGGATGATCGAGGACTTTTGCTAAATACCAATTCGGGAATATTCTTTGAATTTATTCCTGTGGATGAATATTTTGATGAAAATCCTACTCGACTGAGTTTGGCAGAAGTTGAAACGGGAGTTAATTATGCTTTGATTATGAATACCAATGCTGGGCTCTGGGGTTATAGTATTGGAGATACCGTACAATTTGTTTCCAAAGATCCATACCGCATTATCGTTTCGGGGCGCATCAAACACTATATTTCTGCCTTTGGGGAACATGTTATTGGCAAGGAAGTAGAAGAAGCTATCTTAGGGGTTGCAGCTCAAGAGGCTGTGCGAATTGTAGAATTTACCGTTGCACCTCAAATTTCTCCTCCTGAAGGAGGAAAACCCTATCACGAATGGTTTGTAGCCTTTGACAATATGCCCAAAGACCTCGAAGCATTTGCCGCAAAGGTAGACTTGGCAATGCAAGAACAAAACATCTACTACAAAGATCTCAAGCAAGATAAGGTTTTGAGAGATTTAATTATTCGCCCATTGCAAAAAGATGCTTTTAGAAATTATATGAAATCTATTGGGAAATTGGGAGGGCAAAACAAAGTGCCTCGCTTATCGAATGATCGTAAAATTGCGGATCAATTGCAACAATGGGTGTTCTAACCTAGTCCTGACTTTCAAGTATACAGCTTGTAGATTAACTTTTTAAAGCCTATGTATTTAGCGTAATGCGCTAAACAGGTATTTTAAAGCTTTAAAAAGTTGATCTACAGAGCGATATTCGATCCATCAAGCAACTTGGGATATCATGTATGATTATCGGAATTGTGCCAACTGTTCTTTTCGTTCTTGCAGTGGAATTGCCCCTTTCTTGCGATAATATTTAATATCTACGGTACGGCGATCATCATAATGCATCCCTACCACATTGGCATCCTGTACATCAAACATCATACGGCTCTTAACTTTTACAGATCTAAAGCCAATACACTTGCCGTCAAAGGGGGTCATACGCATCATATCCTTTTGCTTGAGGGTTTGTTTACCATCACGTAGAATGATCCACTCCTTCTCTCCTTTTTTATTTAAACCATTGTAAATCACCTCAAAAGTTTCACCATCATAAGCCTCATAAATGCCCTCAAATTGGTGGTGATAATTTTTGCAGGGGTTGGTTAGATCATTGTAGCCACCTGTAACTTCATGCGCTAAACGCCCTAAGACATAACGCCATAGGAATGTTTCTTTTTTACCTTGTCGTAGAACTACCACATTGCGTTCTGGATTTACATAGAGGAATTGTCCATGAAAACCAGCAGCAAAGAAATCGCTATCGCTCAAAAAGGTTTCGTCTACATACCCATCCATCCAAAAGCAATTGCGATAGCCCCAATAAGCATCATCTGAGATTTGGCGTTTCATCAAGCTTTTGACAAAAGAAGGGGGAAGAATTTGCTGCCCTTCCCAGCGTCCTTTATTCAACAACAATTTGCCTAGGCGGATCAAATCTCGGCTACGCATGGCAAAACCACCAAAAGCACGTTGGTTGCCCCGTTTTTCGCTATCGGTAGTAATCAAAGCATCATACTCCATGCCCAAAGGCTCCCAAAGCCGATCATGTAAATAATCCATTAGTTTTTCACCAGTTGCCACTTCCAAACACATCGCCAATACTTGTGTGGACATAGAACCATAAGCAAAGTGACGACCTGGTTTGTATTTCACATCATCAAATTCTCGGATAAATTTCTCCTGATTGTTGTTGTAGTAAAAAAGAGAAAGCTTGCCATAGTTCCGTTCATCGTCAAAATCAATACCTGAAACCATATTTAAAAGATGATAGATGGTAATATGTTTGCGGTCGTCTTGACCATATTCGGGGATAAAATCGGCCACCCTTTGGTGTAGATCCATTTTACCTTCTTCTATGGCAATTGCCACCAACATAGCGGTTACAGCCTTGGAGATAGAAAAAATTACTTGAGGATCTTCGGCTTGATGACCGTTGGCATACTTTTCATAGATCAAGCTATCATTACGCATAATGAGTAGTGAAGTGGTCTGACTTTCTTTTAGAAAAGCATCGAGATCCGTTTCTCCCTTTCGGTAAGACTCAGGTACCCAACGGGTAATAGAGGGAAGTTGAAAATCTTCTTTGGCTTCTATATAAGCTGGATCAGAGCATGAAGCTGCATGTAAGGTATCTGTTGGAAAAACTTTGTAATCGTCTACACCAGGCATAAAAAATACACCGATTCGAGTAAGGGTACAACTTTGTAGAGCTATACTTGTGAGCAAAAGTATGGCTAGCATCCGTGTATAACGGTTGGTCATGAGAGCAGAATAGTTTTTGAGCAGTGAACAGTTGGATGATATTAAGCTGCTCGTTTTTTCAACGAACGGCGAGTTACCCAAGCTACTGCAAAAATCATTCCGATCCCTCCGAACCACCAAACAATATTGTAATAATTATTGGATTTAGCTTTCAACTCAATAGGATCATAATTACCCATCTGAATAAAACATGCCCACAAGGCGGGATGAGCTGCAATATCTTTTGCCATTTTTAGATATTGAATCTTGGCCTGTTGCAAGGCGACATCTTTTTCCATGCCTTGGCTTAGATGCTCATAAAAAAGCTCAATCAAAGTTAAGCTAGATTGATCGTTGAGGCTCCAAAGCGTCATGACCAAGCTAGAGGCTCCTGCATACATAAAACTTCGCCCAAGGCTTAGCACCCCTTCTCCTCTTTGATACTTCCCTGCGGCTGTTTCACAAGCGGAAAGCACCACCAAAGCACCATCTAAGTTCAGTTCTTTAATTTCATAAGCATAAAAAAAGTTGTCTTGGCTAGGATCACGATCTTCGGTCAATGCCAGACTAGAAAGTTCAGGATCGGTCTCATCTACTAAGGCATGCATTGCACAATGTAGTACCCCATAATGCTCCGCCTTGGCTTTGATATTTTTTTCATTAGCATCATTTCCTTTTAAAAACTCGCCAGCATACTTTTGGGCAAGTAAATCCACCTCTTTTGCAGCTCCAGGAAGATCTAGTAAATCGTTACGAAGTCGTTGCTCTTTTGAACTTCGCTCTAGAAACTGAATAGAATCTAACTCTATTTTATTTTGATAGGAGGGTGCTAACGCCAATATTTTATAATTAAGTGCCTTGACAGATGCTTTGCTTTGCTGCAACCAAAAACTACTGGAATAATTATAGGAGATCGTATGACTTCGCAACAAGTAGGGCAGCTCTGCATATACAGGAACTTCTTTATCGGTTTCAGCTATGACAGGTACTTTCTCCGTCAACAGCGCCTCAAAAGGGATATAGCCCAATGGTCCATCGGGAATAATTACAAGTCGCTGACCATCGGTAGCAGTATTCAATGCTGGGGCGACCCACTTGTCATAATAGCTTTTAGCTGAAGCTACATAATTGTTGTAATAGAGCAAAGGTTTTTCAAGTGCTGCCTCTACATTACTCAAAAGGTTGTAGAAATCCATGACGCTGGCATTGGAATCTATTGGATTAGAAAACGTGGAAACCTTATCTCGGCTAATTACAAAAGCCCTGAGCTGTTTATTCCCATAAAAATACTCGATAATTTTAGTTTCCTCGTCTAGCTCTTTTTGAATATCCGCAAGGCTTGCCAAGTTCTCTTGATATTTGAGTTCGTAATATTTAGGGTAGTTGGCTTCGAATGATCGTTTGAGAACCTCCACCTCATGCCCTACTTCAAAAATTTGCTCCTCATAAGCTTTGACAAGCTCTTGATTGTTTTGCAAAAGTGCGTCGAATCGTTTTTTGCGCATTTGAGCGAGCAAGCGGCTGAGCCGCTGCTCTTTTTGTATCAAGCTGTCGGGCATGCCCCCGAAAACGCCAGCTTGCTGCTCCTGCAAAGCTCCAGTCAGGAGGATAGACTTCGACTGCTCTGTGAGTCGAAATGCTTCTTCTAAATACTTAGGATCTCCAGTTTCTTTTTCCAATGCTAGAGCCAATGCTATCGCTTTTTCATAAGTTGGCACTACTTCTTTCTGCAACCAAAATCGCTTGGACTGTTGGTTCATGAATTTATTGTTGATATTCTGAAGCACCTCAGTTACGAGAAGAGCTGTAGGGTATATATCTTGAAGCTGAATAGCATTAGGCTGACGTTCCTGGTATACTTCCAAGGCATCCAATTTTAAATTTAGCGCAGACAGCAATACATCTAAATCTATACTGTGCGTTACATCGGGATTAGCTCTAATATCTTGATTGCTAAATTCGATATTGGTTGCTGCTAATGCTTTTTGGTAGTAGCTTAAAGCCTTTCGAGCATCCCCTTTTTCATTATAAATAGAGCCCATTTTCAAAAACACTTTCGCATTATTGCTATGTATAGCACCATATTGTTTCAAATAAAAATCTAGTGCTTTCTCATAATAGTTGATAGCTTCATCATAGTTTTTCTTTCTGCGATGAATTACAGCTACTTTTTCATAAGTTGTTGCCTTTCTATAGCTATTATTTTTGTTAATTTCCAATGCCTTATTAACAAAATATAGCGCAGTATCCAGTTCTTGTCGGGTAATATAACATTCACTTAATAAGTGATAACAGTTTAAGTAATCCTCAGGGAAATCTACTGCTGTTCCAGCTTCCTGCAATGCCGCCCAAGTCTTCTGGGCATAGTCTAGTTGTTTTTCAAGTTCCCCTTTATGCTCATATACTGCTGCCATATTGTGATAAGATATAGCTATTTCAAGTGGATCTTCTATCTCTAAGGATAATTCAAGACTTTTCTTATAATATTTTTCTGCATTTATATAATCTTCTAGTCCATTATAAATAGCCCCTAAATTATTGTATTCATAAATAACATGGAGCGGATCTACATCATCTGTTTTTAAAAGGTATTCTAAGCTCTTTAGCGCAGAGCTCAAAGCTTCATCACTATCTCCAAATTCCTGTTCAACC
>CAZOLU010000250.1:0-6215 GCA_964580485.1 uncultured Saprospiraceae bacterium
TTGGTGCATTGAAAGGTAGGTGCAGCAATAAAATTGAGGTATGTTTAGCCTGATTGTTGAACATAGGCCCTTGTTCAAAGCTGAGGTCACAGGTTTCCCACTCGATAAATAGCAGGTAGTTTCCCTTGGCACTGTTGATTTTATAGTCAATCGGGCGGGTCTGAAACATTTGAAATTGCTTAAACAAACTTACATCCCATTGGATTTCTGGCCAAAAGCTCCCCTCATATTTAGCAGTAATTTGCTCTAAGGCTTGCTGCCGTTTGGTCAGTTGAGGTTTCTTATTTTCAGGCAATACATGCATAGCATTAGGGTGGCGCGAGGAGGTTTCGTGAGCATCTAGCCCAATGATCTGAAATTGCACTTGAGGAATCTCATATTTTTCCACCTGCTCATGCAAATACTCCAAGACCGTAGAATCCACCAAACGAGTATCAGACATATCTAACACCAGTTGTTCTTTGCCCTTAGCCTGTCGAATCGCAGCTTTCAATGCAAGGACATTTGCAAAATTCATGACCCCACTTGTTTCAATAAGTAGTTCTGTCGCTGATTTTTCTTTTATGTGAATCACTGGTCGCCAGAGATACTGTAAAAAGCTTCGTTGTTTGAGATTAGACCTCATTTTTTGAATGATAAGGAGTGTAAGTAAGCCCAGTATTGTTCCTACAAGAATTCCCTGATACAAAATCATAATCATCGTTACAACTAAAACGACAAATGACTCTAGCCCCAATCGGTAGGTATCTCTAAAAATTTTAGGCGCAGTTAGTTTATATCCTGTGTAAATCATCAAAGCTGCAAGTACTGCTAGTGGAATCCATGGCAAGATATAAGGCAAAACTAGCACAAATAGGAGTAATAGGATGCCCTGAAAAAAGTTAGCCCATTTGGTTTGAGCACCATAATACATGGGTACAGCCGTAACAATTGGCAAGCCTCCAATAAAGGCAAGTAAGGTGGTACTTATTCCACAAGCAAAGAGCTCTTGGTCTAGGTTGGTCTGCCGCCCCAAGGGGTCGATCTTATCCATTGCCCTAGAACTAAGCGTGGTTTCAATAAAAACAATGAGTGTAAGGAGCAACACGATTCGCCAAAAGTTAAATGTACCCATCAGCGAAAAGTCGGGAAAAAGAAACTGTGAACTGAATTGATCTGGCATTTCAAGCAAAAGCGCTGGTCCAACTTGAAAAGTTTGCTCAAAAAATACAAGACTATAATCCTGATAGAACCCAAACACAAAAGCTAGCACAACAGCGACTATGGTTGCCCAAATCGGAGCAGGAATAGCTTTGGCAAAGGGTAATTTCAGGTAGCCATAACCTATTAAAATACCTAAACTAATCAAGAAGATAATGGCAACAAAAGGATTTTGAGCTGCAAAAATTTGAGGGAATTGGATAAGGTTGTCAAAAGCGCTAGTACCCTGATTGCCCAAGCCCATAGCCACAGGAGCTTGCTGCCCCAAAATCATAAGACCAATAGCTGCCAAAACTCCGTAAATAACTGCTGTTGGAAATATTGCTCCATAACGCCCCCATTTCAAAAAGCTGAGGAGCATGAGCAGGAGACCAGCACATACAGAGGCTGCCAAAAAATAGCGAAATCCAGCCAAGGCATTCCCCTGCCCTAGTAGTTGAATAGCTGTAACGATTACAATGATTAAACTTATTGAAGGGCCACTAACTGTTAAATTGCTACTCCTAAAAAAAGTAGTCAGCAGCCCTCCTACAATAGCAGATACAATACCTGCCATCGGTGGTACTCCTGCTGCCACGGCAATTCCAACGGCAATTGGAATACTGACCAAAGCAATACTGAATGCCGCCACAATATCCTCTCTCCAAGAAAGTTGATAAGACATCTCTCTCAGGTTTCGGATTAAGGTATCAAAAAAACGTTTTTTTGCAGCTCAATAGCCATATAGTATCAATTCACTACGGTTAGTACAATAGACCAATTCCATTCTCATTAAGAATAGACAATTCTATCTTCAAAAGTTTAAGTGTAGTGTAGGTTAATACGATTTAGGAAAGGGAAAATTTAATGCGATATTTTGCTTATACTGATTGTCATTAGGGGAAATGACCCTGTAAAACATTGGGGTATTTAAAACACAGCAATAAAAGCATTTTCACAATGTTTTAAAGATAATAAAAATTGCTTTAACTACCTAAAAACTTACTTCACATCAACAAGAAAAATGAGTTAATAATTCCAAGATTAAAGCGTTATTGCTTAAAAGTGGACTTATCACTGCTCCTTTTACCTGATTGCGACAAAGTTAGGCATTCCAACAATATTTACATACTAAGAAAAAGCGATAAGTTAAGTTCTTTCTTCATCTTTTCCATTTCCAACTTCACTAAACTCCTTAAACAAGATTCAGCTGATAGAACTTTTAGGATTTTAAAACACTGTCTATTCAAATTATAAGTTAAGCTTTTTAGAGGAAACATTAAAATTACTTGTAACTATTCCCAACTGATTCCTAAGTAAATCCAAAACAAGACATTCATTCTGCTAAACTCATAAGGAAGAACAATATTTGATAATCATCTTCTGGAGTTCCTCTACTTTAAATGGCTTAGTTAGGTAATCGTTCATACCTATAGCTAGACAATGTGCTTTCTCCTTTTCTAAGGCGTTGGCAGTTAGGGCAATCACGGGTGTAGTATAACCTATGTTTCTCAGGCGTTTGGTGGTTTCAATCCCATCTAATACTGGCATACGAATATCCATAAGAATCAAATCAAAACGCTCTGATTTTAAGAGATCTAAAGCAATCGCACCATTTTCTGCAATTTGGTAGGTGTAACCTAGGCGTTGTATAAATTTAGCTGCAAGCTTTTGATTTAATAGATAATCTTCAACAATCAAAATATGACAAGTTTTAGGCATAGCTCCTTTTTCTTGCTCACTTTGCTCAGTAATTTCTGACTCCTTCAATACAGGACGATAAGGGATCGTAAAACTAAAGCAAGACCCCTGATCTAGTGTAGAGAATACATAAATAGCACCTCCCATTAAATTGACTAAGCGCTTACAGATCGCTAAGCCCAAGCCCGTCCCCTTAGCAGTTTGAATAGCAGTTTGAGATAATTGCGTAAAGCTATCAAAGATCTGTTGAAATTTTGAGTCTGGGATGCCTATCCCTGTATCCATCACATCAAATTGTAAAAAATCGTTCCCATCTTGAGTGTTGAGATCAACCCTTAATTCTATTCCCCCCTTTATAGTGAATTTAATTGCATTGCCCAAAAGATTCAATAAAACCTGGGTAATGCGTTTGGGCGCTCCTGATATTCTAGGATGAATATCCGCACTAATCGACTGCTTATACCACAAATGTTTTCTCTCCATTTCTGGTCGAAGTGTAGTAACAACAGTCTCAATCATTTTATTCAGTTCAAATGGCTGTTCTTCCAAAACCATCTTGCCTGCTTCTATTTTCGATAGATCCAAAATATCATTGATGACCACCAACAGATTCTCTGCGGAATTATGTATGGCTCTGGTATAATTCAACAACTCTGGTTCCTTGACATCCTTTAAGAGTATATCCGAAAAACCTAAGATTGCATTCATCGGCGTACGAATTTCATGACTCATATTCGCCAAAAACTCTTCTTTTACCTTGGCATTATGCACCGCAATTTCCTTGGCCTTGCGCAGTTTTAGTTCAAGTTCTTTGATCGCACTAATGTCCCTTCCAATCGCATACAGCATATTGGTTTTAGAGTCCATAGCAACATTCCAAGACAGCCATTTTTCCAAGCCTCCTTTAGTTTGAAATAAAGCTACATAACTAAATATCCCTTGTTGTTGAATAGCTGCTTTGAATTGATCTAAGTAAGTGCGTTTATTATTCTGCTGCATCCAATTCCAAACAGGTTGAGAGAGTGCTTCTTGCTTCGTACAACCTAAAACCTCCAAATAGGCGGGATTGATTCGAATAGGGATAAAATCCGCATTTGCAATCACAATCATATCCGAAGACAACTGAAAAAAGTTGTGTAAATCCTGATGGGTTTCTTTCAATTTTTGAGTGATGCGCTTCTGTCTTTGGTAGAGCTTGGCAAATTCCGCTTCATTTGCTTTTTCCAGTTGTTGTTCCAGTGCTTTTTGTTTACTGATATCTTGGAAAGTACCATAAAGCCGGGTAGGTCGACCATTTTTCAGGTCTGCCTTTCCAATAACCCGTACCCAAAGCCGTTGCCCTTGAGCATTGATAATTTCCAATTCTTGATCAAAGCTCTCACCAGATACAGCAAGCTGCTCTAATGCTAGCTGAATCATGGTTTGGCTATCCGCTTCATAAAAATGAATAGCGGAAGTCAGGGTAGGCTCATAATCTTGAGGAACTCCATGAATGAGCTTTGTCACCTCAGACCAAGATAAGGTTTCCGTTTCCAGATCGAACTCCCAGCCCCCTACCAAAGATAGTAAGCTGGTTTCCAATAGCATTTGTTTGGTCTTGCTGAGTATAATTTCATTTTTTCGCTGCTCTGTAACATCTGTAAAGGTAGCTACTGCAGCATCTGGGGTGGTAGAGTCGGCACTAAAGAAGATAGGAGAAGAATTGATAGACAAAAACACTTTAGATCCATCAACCCGCCAAACCTCCATCAGTACAGCTTTCAAGGACTTTCCAGTTTTCAAGCTTTGTATAGCGGGGTGTTCTTCACCAGGGAAAGGGCTTCCATCTATTTTAAAGCACTTCCATTGGGGATCCATGGCCGTTTTCCCATATAATTGATCCTCAGTTAAGCCCAACAAGTTCAAAGCGGCAGCATTAAAGTTGACGATGACCCCATTTCGATCATGCACCACAAGACCTTCAGCCATGGAACCTATAGCAGTGCTGTACCAGCGCTCCATTTTTCGATAGGAAATCAGGCTAGAAATATCTGCGTAGCTTACCACTACATATTTTTGGGTTTGACCATTTTTATCTAATTCTACCAAATTGGTATTGACACTGATCCAAGTATATGCATTAGCGTTTACACAAACCCCCATTAGAAATCCTCTAATTTCCTTCCCTTTTGTAAAGGTTTGATAAACAGGAAATTCTTCTACCACCATAGGTTCTTCGAAAGCATCTACAATTTTCAAATCTTCGTCATATAAACTCCGCCCATAAAACTGATCTTCCGTAAGTTGTAAGATCTCCCAAGCCTGCTGGTTGGCAATAACAGGGTATAGCTCTTCATTATAAATGACCACGCCTTCCGACATGGTTTCCAGAAGCTGGGTTTCTAGTTTTTTCCCCTCATACGGCTGTTTGTTCTTTTGCTTGAATTCTCCTTCTTTTTCAGCTGGCTCCAACTCTAAAAAAGCCAATGCGATTTGATGGTTACTTTGTTTTTTAGCCCATAGTTTTAGGGTTAGCTGGGGGAGATTGATTCTATTGAAATGCAGCTGTAGGGTTAATCCTCTTCCTTCTTTCAGGGTGGCCTCTAGGGCAGTTTTCAACACAGAGGCTTCTTTTGAAGATAGTAGGCGATATAGTTGTTGAAGATCTAATGTAGCAGTAACTAAGCCAAGTAGCGTTGATAGTTCTGGCGAACAATGGAGTTGTGCATGACTAACATCTAAGATTCCTGTGGCAATTTTTAGCTCCTGCCTCAGCTCCTGCTCAACCTTTTGGAAATCTATATTTGTGGGCATCATGGTGGTTTGGATGTTTGACAAGTCAATATACAAAATTGCCCCTAATTTATAAGTTCTACATCAGCTTTTTCCGTAGATTTCAAGACTTCTAAATTGAGTTCTTTAAATTTTTTGATAAACTCGGGTACTTGCATCATAGACTCGAAAGAGTTTTTTGGCTTCTTCTGGCAGCATATCATAATAGCCAATAATGAGAAAGCCTTGGGGTTGAAGTTGGTTGGCAAATTTGGTAAGTACTTTCATTTTTAAACTATCATCGAAATAAATCATTACATTTCGACAAAAAATAACATCAAACAACTGATGTACAGAATCTTGCACTAAATTCTGCTTTAGAAAGGTAATATTGCGTTTCAGCTGATTTTGAATCAAAAACTTTTGATCTTCTTCTACAAAATAAGCATGGGGATCTCCTTGGGGGTTGTACTTGGGGTAAGAAATAAGATACTTTTTCCAATTTAGGCGATGATAGGATGCCGCCTTTGCTTTTTCTAAGGCGTTGGAACTCAAGTCTGTGGCTAGCATTTTAATTTTATACA
>CAZOLU010000251.1:0-3776 GCA_964580485.1 uncultured Saprospiraceae bacterium
AAACCGTCGGGGGATACTCCTATTATTCCCAAAATAATTAATTATGGGTATAGTTCCTTATTGATAGTAAGGGATAATTCGTTGTTTAACGACTGAATATCGCGCTCATAAATGGCTATACTGTTTTCCTCTTGATGGATGGCGACTAAGTTTTGAGGATTATTCACATAAATAGCATTTGAACATGATTTTTCTTGTAATTGCATAAAACGTATTTATTTGTGGTACTTTAAGATTAGGTTAGATTGACTCAACTCAACAAAGTAGTGATCCTTACAATCATTTTGATTCTTCTCTTGAGGATATTTCTTGTTCTTTCTGTAAAGTAGTGTCGGCTGTATTAGGCACAAAGGTTCCATTATTAATGGCTATTAGTTCACGGAAATCTAAAGCACTTTTATACTCTTTTATTAATTGATTATCGTGATAAACTGCAGCAAACGGCACACCTGATATTTTATAATATGACAATATCTTTAAAGAGTTATCTTTTCCTACAGCAAGAGGAGTAATTTGTGCTAGTTGATAATTTTCATAAAATTCTTCAATCATTTTTAAGCTTGCCCAATCGCCGGAAATCCAAATTGTTTTTATGTTTGCCAAGCTATCCTTCTTAGATACATACATAGTTGCTTCATTTTGACAATGGTCGCAATCTGGGCTGAAATACTTGATGAGAAAAATCCCATCTTTAGGTATACTTTCGCTACTAAAATTAGTACTATCTTGAATTGTTGAAATCGTAAAATCGGGTATCATCAAAGCTGAATCAAGCTTAATCTCTTCGTCAATTGCCTTTGCAGTTGCATTAGAATCAGTGGATGTATTGTTACAACTCAATAAAACAACTGAACTAAATAAAAACATCAATATTGAAATCTTACTTTTTTTAGCACTTTTAGTCTTTTTATTTGATACTGAGGATATAGCTTTTCTCATTTTTAATAGGATTGACAGCAACATAAATTAATGTGATTTTTCTTGTAATTGCATGGAAATAATGTTTTTACATTATCTAAAAAATGTAAGGATATGAAGTTGTAAATGCGACATTGTCGCATTTGTAATTTTAAACAATATCTTCCTAAGATTTATCAAAAAACTGTAAAAACTAGTCTCAGCTACTAAAACTGCTTCACCAAGGTAATCTTTGAAATAAACTGTTGCTCCTGAAAGGGTTCAAACTCATCTTCGATACGAGAATCATTAAAAACCACATACACAAAAGAAAGAGGGTTGTATTCCCAGCTTGCCCGCACGTTCCATCTACCTTGCCCATCAAAACTATTGTATTGGTAAAAGATGGAGAGCTGCAACCGAGGGTTTAAAGCTAGGCGGGAACCAATGGTAACCAAATCGGTAGTCAAATCACGCTCTTCAATTCCGACTCTATTCAAATCATTATGCTCATAACTTAGTGTAAGAGCTATGTGCGGAATAGGCGCTAGTCTTCCAAAGAAATTCGCTGTTCTGCGCGTGCCATTGTAAAAGCCCCCAAAGTCATAACTCCCACTCACAGACCATTTTTTTGATTGGTCTGTATAGTAGCGCAAAAAAAAGCGAGTATAATAATAGTTATTTTCTTCAATTTGAAGTCCTAAAGGAGCGAAGTTAAAGTTGATATTCTGCCATGTTGAAGTGAAAGAAACTTCTAAGAAACTATTGTTTTTAAACCAAGTGTATATAGGAAATATATAAAGGCTCGCTTGTTGAAAATTTGCGGGATTGGTTGCATCGTGATTATAGTTTACAAATACCCCGGGATCCCAGCGCCTTATCCAGTCAAACTTTTTAGGCCGCCAAATGTAGTAGCCTCCTGGGTTGTGGCTGATTAAATTTTTTTGTCTTACAAAACCCATGGAGGGATTGTAGTTAGCATCAATGTACTCGGTAACCAACCCGATATAAAATTTGTTGCTTCGGTTTCCTGCGAATAACCTACCGGCATAACCCGTTTTCCCTGTTCTTTCATCAATAGACGTAGTCAACATATATTGTATATCACCCTGACTGGTGGGGCGTATGCGTCCATCAATAGTGAAGGTTGTATTATGATTTGCCTCTAAATTTAGATCAGAAGTGGACTCATCGAAACGGTGGGTAACCATTACCCCTATGTTGTTTTCCCTTCCATAGTTTCTTAGATAACGGGCAACACCAAAATTGGAAGTTTGAGACTTATCGGTTTCCCTTTGTCGGACATATAAGCCTGCAATTGCTTGCTTATTAGTTCGTTGCGTAAATCTGATGCCTGCATCAATAGGAGCAGGTTCAGCATTAAAATCACCTTGTAAACCAATTCTACGACTAAAAAAGGGGACAATAGAGCGGTTATCCGCACCTGCCCAGATACCGGAGTTTTCTAAAAAAAACTGACGTTGTTCAGGAAAGAAGATATTGAAACGTTCTAAGTTATTTACAGCTCTGTCCACATCGGCTTGTGCGAAATCGGTATTGAATGTTAAGTCGAATACAGACTGTGGGTTAATCGCCCATTTCACATCCCCACCTAGTTTATAATTTTTTTGAATAGTATTATCACCTCCACTTTCAATATTGTCATATTGAAAAAGTGCATAAGGCTCGATACGCACGTTTGCAGAAGGAGGAGGCACTTCAATCCCGACAAGCTTTGCCGCATACGTCATCCTATACATAGATAATGATTGGGGAATAGCAGGAAAAGAAGAAACTTCAAAATCTCTCAAAGCTCTCCTTTGTAAAGTTATACCCCATTCTACAGGTTCATCATCTTTAGGTTTATCGTAACGTAACGATTTAAATGGAATGGCAAACTCAGCATAATATCCTCCCTCTGATTGTTGGGTACGAACCCTCCAGAGTGTGTTCCACCCTGAATCGTTATTATTACCATTAAAGTTTTGGAAATCACTTTGGTTGCCATACGGTGTAGTCTCGAAAACCTGTGCATATTGTTTCAGGTTTTGAGAATCGAAGGCTATACCAAATTGATCATTTTCTCCACCAAAATCCCGCCGAAGATCTTGTATACGAAGTCCTTTTTTACCAATGGAATCTTCACAGAAAGCCCCTACATAAAGAAATTTATCATCAAATAAGATTCTTACTTGCGTTTCGTAGCGCAAATTGCCTCCCTGTCTTGGCTCTCTTCTAAAGAAGTTTGTTATAACCTGTGCTTTTTCCCAATCTTTTTCATCAAGCTTGCCATCTATAGTAATTTTGCCTTCGGCTCTAGTCGCTTGCACTGTTGGCGGTATTTCAGGTGGGGGAAAGTCCAAGGTATCTTGAGCAAATGATATGGTCGCCAAGAAGAGTAATAGTGTCAATAAAAAAAATCGCATAGGATTCATTCGAAGTTTTATATGCTTAAGAAGCCGCATCCTGATTTAATTTGAGAAACAATGCGCCACTTGCCCACAAAATCCCTGGTATTTTGCCTCGTTTGACTTTTAAGTTCAAACGGAGCACGGCAATTTGCTCGTTGAAGGCTTAGCTCATTTCTGCACTCTCATCACATAATCAGCAATTGCTTAATGCAACAATGTCGCAAACATAAGAATAAATTTTTAATGCGACTTAGTTGCATTAAATTCATAACATAGGAGTAATAAGAAGAACAAAATAAGTTGATAGCTTACTCGAACTTTTTTGTGCAAAGCAATGCCGCAATATCAGGGATAGATTTGGTAGAACGTCTGAAATCTAAAATGAACCTGTGTACTATTTACCGTATTTTAAAAAGTTGGATGAAGAAGGTTTACTTCACACTACTCAATACTACATTTATCATGGCG
>CAZOLU010000251.1:3786-6182 GCA_964580485.1 uncultured Saprospiraceae bacterium
AATATTTCTCTTTATCGACTTTTGCATCGTTCCAAACTTCCTTGACTAAAACCGCTGTGCGTTTATCAATCAAAGCCTGTATGTCATTTCGATAGGCTTGGTAATCTTGATAATGCGTTTGAGCAATGCTATTGAGTTTGTTTTGGAAAAATGTCATCGGATTGAACCAATAGGTGGCTTGTATCAAGCTGTTTTTTTTCTGACTTTCTTCTTCAATAGGTTGAATACTCTCTTTTTTGAGTTCATTCACCAAAGCAGATGCAGAATTATTCCATGCCCTGTTGATTTTGGTACTGTCTTGATAGACAGGACTCTTCACGATTTCAGGGAACAATTCAAGCAGTTTTTGTTCAAAAAGGCTATCGTTGGCATAAAGGTCTTGCTGTTTATCTCTTACCTCAATAAAATCGGTCATCAAATTGGCAGGTTTGACGATGCTTATGCTTTGATGAACAATGGCAGGAATGACAAAAGCGAACATCAACCAAACACCCACCATTTGCAGCGTATTACCCAAAATACTTTTCCCGTTTTTTAAAATGAAAAAGAAGATGAACGACCAAAAGGCAAGGTACAATAAGGTATAAAGCAGCATTTGCACAAAGGCTTCACCTGCGGTTTTAAACACATTTGTAAGCATTGCTCCATAGACCAATAAACTTATGATGACCAAAGTAGCAAGCAGAAAATAAAACGCCATTCGAGCTAGCAGCCAGCTATTTTTAGAGGTCGTTTGCACTTCAATCAATGGCAGAAAGCCTTGTTCGGCTTCTGTGCTTTTTATGTTGTACAGCAAAATCAATAACAAGAGTGGCAATAGAAAGAGCAGGACAAAAGCAAAATCTAGCGTCCCTGTTTGAAGGCGTTCAGGATTGGCAATTTCTTCTGCCATATCTGCATCATATGGGCTTGCCCAAAAGGTAATTCGTTTATAAAAGCCATATTGTTCTGCCTGCCCAATGCTGTACACCATAGCGGGCGAAGGTGTTTTGAAGTGATAAGTCGGTGTCCACCAAATTGCCCAAAAAGGGGTGCTCATATCTATCCAAGGACGATCTTCATTAATCATTTTTCCCTCTTCATACTGCGTAAGGTATTTGTTCTTTTCTTCTTCAGCCTTAATCTTTATTTTCTCGATTTCGGCAGATTGTTCTTCGTACAGTCTATGCCCATTCTGCAAACCATAAAGCCCGGCAATTACAAAAAGGAATACAGCCACTATTTTGAAAGGATTTTTAATAAAATGCTTCCATTCGTATGAGAATATAATCAGGCTTTTCATAGTACTTGTATTTTTCTAGTTCCCAAAATCATCAAGCCTAATACCAAGATTGTCCACCCGATTAACAGCAATACATCTGTGATATAATGCGGTAGCATCGAAGTCAAAGCGGTAGGTTGATGCTCAAAATCTGGCACGGATTTAAAGAAATCATTATCAGCTTGCCAGCCCCAATCGCCTGTTTTTGAACCACCAAAAGCGTGTTTATCGTTAAGCGTTTTGATGAATACTCTACGGTAGTTTTCTACTTGTACTAAAAACTCCTGATGATGTAAATTATCATTTCCTGAAAAGCCCATACTTGCATTTTGCAAGGAAATAAAAGGGTTCACAATGCCACCCAGTTGATACAACTGTTTTTGTTGTATAAACACGTTTTTCAACTCACCAAAATGCTTATCCCAGACCTTGTTGCCATACTCTTCATCTTCTTGCATCACAATTCCGTCAAAATTAATAGGTAGCTGAGAGAGGCTATCGACGCCATATTCTTTCAAAACTTTGGCTTCCAATTCTTTGGATCGTTCATCGGAAGGGTTATGCCCATCCAGACCCTTGGAGCGGTCTTCTCTCATGGCTGCTTTAAACTCATTTCGGCTGGGTAATTCATGCCATTTCTCAACCGAACTCATCAGAATATTGGGTAGGAAAATCGTCCAAATTATCCATATACCTAACATAGAAGTTAGAGCTATCGTAGAGTTTTGCCAGCGTGCCGAGAAGAAAACCGTTAGACCTGTAACGATGAAATAGTATAAACTGTGAGACAAGAAAAATAGGGCAGTACGACTTAATACATCCCCATTCAAGTCTCCCAGATTAAAGATTGCGTACGTCAAAATAGTCAAAGCTAATAGCCCCACTCCGTACAACCATATGGAAAGCGTTTTACCTAAAATTAGCGAAGAGGGCTTTGCTCCCTGCAATACCAGCAGTTTCAATCTCCCACTTCGTTTTTCAGTACTGATGCTGCTGAATGCTAGGAAAATCAATAAAATTGGGACGATATATTGTAGTAATAAAGAACTTTTAAGCTTTCCGAATTTGCTAACGGTTTGCATTTGGGATGCTTCAGAATGTACCATTTCGTTTTGTACGTGTCCTTCTACCCGCA
>CAZOLU010000252.1:0-6164 GCA_964580485.1 uncultured Saprospiraceae bacterium
ATGTAGGCTTATTTTACTGATAATCAATTAAATAAGATGTTTTCAGCAGACCCTATTTAGGCTGTTTTTGTTTAGCTTTTGATTTCTTGGGGCGAGAGCTGCCATAGCTACCTCTCCAAATTTTCCCCCTTTTTATCTCCTTTACCCATAATAATATTACTATTTTTGTTCAAGAAATAGATTAACAGCAGGGAATATAATATTTTTTGGAGGAATTGCAACTAGCTCATGAATGTACTTAGCTTCGCACAACGAGTGTTCAACATAGAGTCAGAGGCCATCGCTGCCTTAGCACAACGCTTAGACCACAATTTTGAAGCCGCAGCAGCACAGCTCGCTAATTGTCAGGGGCGCATTATTTGTTGTGGAATGGGTAAGTCGGGCTTGGTAGCCAAATTGCTTGCGGCTACCTTTTCAAGCATCGGCTGCCCCGCCTTTTTTTTACACCCTGCTGAAGCCATTCATGGAGATCTGGGATTATTGACTGCATCCGACTGTTTTTTGAGTATTTCAAATTCTGGTGAAACGGATGAGCTTTTGCAAATCTTGCCCTACATCCAGCGCAAAGCCTTACCACATATCGCCCTATTGGGGCAGCGCAACTCTACACTTGCCCGTCACGTAAATTGGGTCTTGGATATTGGGGTAGAAAAAGAGGCTTCTGATATTCAGGCAGTTCCTATGGCTTCAATTGCTACGGCCTTAGCTATGGGTCATGCTTTAGCTGCTGCTATGATTGAGTTGCGAAGTTTTCAGCAAGCGGATTTTTTGCAATATCACCCTGGGGGTAGCTTGGGGCATAAACTCCTTACTCCAGTTGCCGATCGAATGCAAACAGAAGAGCTTCCTTTGGTATTAGCGGAAACTAGCCCCCGAGATCTGTTGCTAATTATGTCTAAAGGTAAATTGGGATTAGCTGTAGTTGTGCAGCAAAACCATGTGCTAGGAATTATTACTGATGGGGATTTAAGACGAGCCTTGGAGAAATCTGAAGATAATTTCTTTGGGCTCAAAGCAAAGGATTTGATGACGGATAATCCTAAAAGTATAGTTCCGCAAGCCTCCATTTTTGAGGCAGAAAAGCAGATGAAGCTACATAAAATTAACGCACTATTGGTGCTTGAGCAAGGTCAAATTCTTGGGGTCATTGCCAAACAGCACATACGTTAGCTTTTTAGCTTTCGCATCAATTTTTGCCAATCTTCAAAAGGAAATCGCCCTTCCGCTCCATGAGCATGAGCTGCATTTCGAATGGAGTAACAAGCATAAACCTTACTGTCGAAAACCATACCTAGCTTTGGATCTTTTTTCCAATGATACTGACTGTCTTCATAAACAAAAACCGCAATAGGTTTTTGTGGAGCTTTGCGAATCTTTCCTACGGCCAAGCGTTGATAGGCTTCATAAACCTTTAGGGCAAAGTCATCTGCTTTGTTGGGGTTATCAAAACCTACAAAATCATGCAAAAGTACTAGGGCAAGATCTGGGTTTTCCCAGCGAGGATCATGTTTTTGCCAATACTCTAGCAATTGAAACAACTCCTCTTGATGCAAACAGAAGGGATGCCAGTTTTCTAGATTCCACCAACCCATGAGCTGTTTATCCGTATTATGAGGGCCTATAAGATAGAGGTATTTTTCACTACCTTCGGGGTGGGGGGTATACTCCAATTGCAGTTGATAGGCACCACAATTAAAATTGAAAATGATAATGCGGTTGAGTCCTCGTACAGTTTGCCCTTCCACTTCAAAGTCAAAGACTTCTTCCTTAATCTCATAATCCTGGCTAAGTTGATCTTGCCAAGCTTCAATATCTTCCTCTGTTAGTTCAGGGCCTTCTAAATGTGTAAAAAGATTCCAAAAGGCGAGTTGCTTAAAGACGCTGTTCATAATTTTGAATTTTTAATCTGAGGCCAAAGATACAGAAATGTATGAAAAAAGCCCTTACTCATTAGAATAAGGGCTCAAAATTATCCACTAGATCTAGTATCAGTCATCTTGGCTTACCATGATGTCCACACGGCGATCTTTGTTTTCTTGTTTGCTAGGATCTCCACTTAATGGATTGTACTCGCCCATAGGAATCACATAGATTTTCTTGGCATTCACGCCAAGCTCCATGAGGTATTGGCGAGCGGCTGCGCCGCGACGAATGGCCAATTCCATATTCTTTTTAGAGCTACCTTCAACACTAGCATTACCATAGAGATACACTGTGATATCCTTGGGATATTTGTCCAACATTTCCTTCATCTCTTTCAAGTGTGTCTTAATTTCATCACTTAAAACATCAGAGTTTTGGGCAAAGAAAATCTCACCAATATGCTTGTGCTTGATTTTCTTTTCTTCCAACATTTTCTTCAGTTTTTCGATCTCCTCTTTGTTGTCCAATACTTGACCTCTAAGATCATCTGCTTCTTGCTCAAGATTGTCAATTTCTCCATTGAGTTTTTCACGCTCTTGTTCAGCATCTTCTGCTTGTTTTTGCATCGCTTCTCCAAGAGAATCAGCCTGCTCTTCCATTCGTTCTTGTAATTCCTGATCACGTTTTCTGAGCTTTTCTAACTCTTCTTCTAAACCAGAATCATCCTTGCCAATACGATAGGTCAACATAAATTCATGTTGAGTTCCCATAGCACTATTAAGGTTGTTATCAATACCCAAGTCAACGGTATAAGCAGCCAATACACGACTATTCACCTCAACACCAGCAGTTACCATAATAGCAGATGTAGCTGTTTCCGTATTGCTAGAGCGGTATCCTGCTCCAAGCCAACCGATGTTCTGCTTTCCAAACAAAACAGTACCTTCTGCTTGAAAGGGAAGACCTGGCACAATACGTCCCAAAAAGTTAGGCTCTACATAAAATTTATTCTTCTCTGCAGATCCAAACTTGAAGCGATAACTGGCATTTAATAAGAAGTGCCGTGTGTTGATAAATTTAATATCCGCAGTATCATTAGGATTCAAAAACTTAATACCATTATTCAATCCTTGTAAAAGTGCAGCACCTACATGCAAATCTTTATAGTGGTAGTCAATTCCACCACTAAAGTCAAAGCTTGTACCATTAACTGCATTGCCCAAAATTTGAGCATCGTTCTCTGTAACAAAAGTAGCCTCTGCAAAATTGAAGCGTTGGTTAATCACCCCAAGTGAAACTCCGATACTCAGTTGATTTTTGTAACCCTTATTTTTCGCAAAAGGAACATGATACGCATAAGAAACTAGCCCACCCACTTTGTTGATGATGTGCATTTGATCTGTATAAATCATAGCTCCCAAGCCCATGTTATTGAACTTTTGACCAGGAATAGGGCCCTCTGCACTGAGCGTAGCCGTCAATGGTGATTGAGGCATATTTACCCATTGCTTTTTGAAATTGGCATGAATAGCACCCATTTCATTTTGTCCTGTCCTTGCTGGATTGTAAAGATAAGGATTGTAAATGTAATGGTTGAGCACTGGCAATTGCTGGGCTTGTACCTGACCTAGCCCTCCAAAAAGCAAGAGCACTAGAAAATATTTAATATATGTATTCATTGAATTATTAGATTTTATGATTGGAAAATAAAAAGGGCAGGGGAGTAGCAAGCCTCCCCTGCTAAATAGATTTATCGTTTGATGGTCACAGGACCTTTATACTCGGTACCATCGCCAAAGCGAATGATATAGTAATAGGTGGCATCTGGCAAAATCTTACCAGAACGATAATGTGTACCATCCCAATCATTTTGATAATCTACAGTATTCCAAACTTCCAATCCTCCTCTTGAGAAGATTCTCAAGACATAATCACTTTGGTTAGACAAGAAGTCTAATTCCCAAACATCATTAACACCATCTCCATTCGGAGTAAATAGATCCGGAATGACCACCGCAGTAGATGGGATTACCGTAACATTTACCTTCTCACTTCCAATACAACCTTGAGCATCTGTAATTTGGACACTATAGTTGAATGTACCGGTTTGTGTAGGTGTCATGATTGGTGTAGCAATCGTAGGATTAGATAAGTACTGTGGAGGAGACCACTCAAAGAGGATACCTCCTGTAGCATACAACTGTATTTGCTGTCCTAATTCAATAGTAGTATCTGGGGTAGCATCTGTTAGCAATGCCTGACGAACCGTAACATTGGTAGTCAAGGTGCTAGTACATCCCATGACATCTACTACTACAGTATACGTACCTTGATCTGTAGAATCAATATTGTACAGTGTTGGTGTACGATCAGTAGATGTAAAGCCGTTAGGCCCAGTCCAACTGTAAGTTGCTCCAAATACAGATTCTACCAAGAGTTCAATACTATCTCCTTGACAGCCAGGACCACTATTCAAGGCCAAGCCAGCAGGAGGTAATGCATTGATCATTACTAGGGTAGAAGCCATTTCTGAACTACAACCTGTAGTAATATCTGTAACTACTAGATCGTAGAAACCTTGGTTGTTCTGCTCAAGTACTACTGGAATACTTGGGTTAGGTTGATTAGACGTGAAGCCGTTAGGTCCTGTCCAATCATAGCTTACACTAGGACTTGTAGAGCTAGAAAGCTGCAAGGTTTCGCCTTCACAAAGTGGACCGTTATTCGATACACTGTTGATTACAGGTAGTGTATTCAATACCACCGTAGTAGTTGTATCAATAGAGCTACAACCATCTAAAGTAATATTAACACTATAAGTTCCTGCGATACTTGCATCTGTATCCTGGAAGATGATGGTTTGTAAGTTGGAAGTAAAGCCATTTGGCCCAGTCCAATTATAGGTTGCACCAGTTATTGGTCCAGCCTGCAATACAATATCATCTCCAATACAAGCAGGTCCATCGTTGAATACATTTGGCGCAGCCGGTAATGCATTAACACTGACATTGAAGCTAGTAAGTGCAGAGTTACAAGCACCTTCTTCAGATACAGAGTAAGAATAACTACCTACAGGCAATACACCAATATTGATACTAATACTAGTGTTGGTTGGAGACATGGTACCTCGACCAATCTCAACTCCTAGGTTGTCATAGAAGACAAGGTCACCTGTACCAGATCCCGTAGCAGAAAGGATAACATCCTCGCCATCACAAACTTCAATTGGTGCAGCACTTGGTGCTAATGCAGCAGGGTCAACTGTGACCGTCACTGCAGTTGTAGGACTTTGACATCCAGCAGCACTGACTTCTACTACATAGTAGGTAGTGTTTTGAGCAAAAGTACCCAAGGTAATAGAAGCTCCTGTACCAACTAAGTTTAAGGTACTTGGATCAGAGTACCACTCTAATGTACCACCTGTACCAGTTGCAGTAAGAGTCGCAGAATCTCCAACACAAGTATTCACATTGGAAGCGACAGGCGCAGCAGGTAGTGGATCTACAGTAACGGTCACGGTAGTCGCAGGAGATTCACATCCATTGGCATCCGTTTCTGTTACGTAGAAATCAGTAGTGGTGGTCAAAGCACCCGTAGTATACACAGACCCCGTAGCGATGAGGTTGGTCAAAGCAGCATCTGTATACCAATTAGCAGTACCTGTAACGGTAGCCGTAAGGGTAGCAGTTTCGCCAGCACAGATCGCAGTACCAGGTGCAGCAGGTGCAGCAGGTAGTGGATTGACCGTTACATCGATAGCAACAGGAGTAGAGGAACAAGTTCCATCATTTTCCGTAGCGTAGAAGGTATACGTACCAGCGGCAAGAGCCCCTGCATTATAGGTTTGTGTAGGCACACCCCCCATAGTTACAGTAGCTAAAACAGCTAAGGTGTTGTCATGGAAAACCAGATCACCCGTACCAGAACCCGTAGCCGTTAGAATGACATCATCACCCTCACAAACAGCGATTGGAGAAGCAACAGTAGGATTGTTAGGTACAGGATTGACAATAACATCAACGGCAACGGCATTGCTCATACAGCCATTGGCATCTGTTTCCATCACATAATAAGTAGTATTCTGAGTCAAAGCAGGAGTTGTATAAGAACCTCCCGTAGCCAAGACTGTAGTCATAGAAGCATCGAACCACTCTAATGTACCCCCAGTACCCGTAGCGGTAAGGGTAGCAGTTTCGCCAGCACAGATTGTAGCGCCCGTAGCGACAGGATCAGCAGGTAAAGGATTTACAGTAACGGTCACGGTAGTCGCAGGAGATTCACATCCATTGGCATCCGTTTCT
>CAZOLU010000253.1:0-6134 GCA_964580485.1 uncultured Saprospiraceae bacterium
GGCGTTGAAAGCTGGAGGTACTGGTAACGATCGTGCTACTTCTATTGGAATACAAGGAAGTTCCGATGTTTATATTACAGGTTCCTTCGAAGCTGAGGCCAACTTCAACCCCAAGGGCAAGGCCTCCCTCAACTCACAAGGAGGTGCAGATATCTTCATTGCCAAGTATAGTACCATGGGAACCTATATTTGGGCTTATGCTATGGGAAGTGAAGCGAATGATTATGGGAATGCCATTGCTCTAGATGGTGCTGGCAATCTCTATCTGGCGGGCAAACTCAAAGGCTCTGCCAATTTTAATCCCGAAGGAGAAGCTACCCTTAGTTCTGTGGGGGCTTCAGATATCTTTATCGCAAAATACGACTACAATGGTATCTACAAATGGGCGCATCGTATGGGAGGTGCAGAAGAGGATGAAGCAACGGCCCTAACCGTAGATATTCGTGGAAACATCTTTGTTACTGGGCGTTTTAATGCTAGTGCTAACTTCAACCCTAAAGGGAAAACTGTACTCAATGCTGTTGGAAAATCAGATGTTTTCTTAGCACGATACGATAGTAAAGGTGATTTCCAATGGGCACATCGTGTCGGTGGAAAAGGGGAGGATTATGGTACTGCTCTAGAGGTAGTAGGGGGCGACCATGTGGTGCTTACAGGTTGCTTTACAGAAACGGCAGACTTTAATCCTGATGTTGCTGTGAATGAACTTAGTGCAGAGGGTGATGTCCACGATATTTTTATTGCTAAATATACTTTTAAAGGAGCTTATGTCTGGTCAAATCGAGTAGGAGGTGCTTTTAGCGAATATGCTAATGCTTTGGCACTCAACGCAGAAGGGCAGGTGTATATGACAGGCTGCTTTGAAGGTGCTAGTGATTTTGACCCCTCTGAGGATGAGGCTATTTTAAATACCAATGCCATCCAAACCCTCTTTGTGGCACATTACGACGCTGCTAGCTCCAACTATGGCTATGCTTTTGGGGTAGGCTATCGCTATGATGCCTCTATTTCTCAAATCAAAGCTGTTGCAAACGATGAGGAGCAAAATGTTTATGTGGCAGGCTATTTTGAAGGGGCGGTAAACTTTAACCCAAAAGGTCGAAAGGTCTTATTTAGTGCAGGGAGATGGTCGGATATTTTTCTAGCAAAATACGATTCTACAGGCAACTTTATTTGGGTACGCCAAATTGGTGGTTTAGCTAAAGAAATGTGTAATGATTTGGCGCTTGACGGGCAAGGCAATCTCTTTATTACAGGTTATTTTGAGGGGCAAACTACATTCAACCTCACAGGAGCTTCTAAACAAAAAGCCATTGGAGATAAAGACATTTTTGTTGCAAAATATGGGGTAGATGGAACCTTCCAATGGGTCAAAACTTTTGGAGGAAAGGGCAGTGACCAAGGCCACAGCCTAGCTATCCACAAAAATGGCGAACTCTATCTTACAGGTGCTTTTGAACAATACCTAAATCTAGGAAGCTCAACACTCAAGGCCGAGCAAGGCCTCTTCCTCGCCCGATTAAATACGCATGGCACAATTCAATGGGCCAAAGCCTTTGATGGGCAAAGTAGCCTAGACCTAGGCGCTGCACTGAGCCTAGACCTAGGAGGGAATGTTTATGTGGCTGGGCATTTCAATGGTATCGCCAAGTTTGACCCCTCCAATAGCCTTAAAAGTGCAGGAGGTGATGATATTTTCCTGGCTAAGTTTAGTAATATAGGAGAATTGATTTGGGTTAAACGAATGGGAGGCCAACAAGATGACCGAGCTACAGCCGTAGCTATTAGTCCCGACCAACAAGTGTACCTTACTGGACGCTTCAAACACAATGCTGCTTTCGGTACACAAACCAGCTCCGCAGAAGGTAGTAGCGATGCCTTTTTAGTCAAATATAGCCTAAATGGAGATTTCCTCTGGATGCGTAAAATGGGAGGGACAAGTCATGATGAAGGTTTAGCCTTAGTCTGTTCTGAACAGGGAGATGTCTTTGTTACAGGCTATTTTCAAGGAACCGCCTACTTTGATGCACAAAAAGAACAAGAACTATCTTCTGTGAGTATTATTAGTAGCGATATCTTCCTGGCAAAATACGACAAAGAGGGCCAGTGTCTCTGGGCCAAAGGCTTTGGTGGTACTGCTACCGACTTAGGCCGTGCCTTAACTCTAACCAAAACCAAGGCAATTTACTTAGCAGCAAGCTTTCAAGCTACTGTCACCTTCGACCCCAAAGGGCTGAAAGCTACGCTTGAAAACCCCGCAACGCCCTCTGCCGCAGCACTAGTCAAATACCTAGACTATGAGTACAGCGAATTGGAATTGCTAGCTTTTGAAGCAGAGCGACTCAACTCTGATGAAGTGGCACTAACTTGGACCACCAAGCGTGAATCCAATAATGCGGGCTTTGAAGTAGAACGCAAGTTAGATGGTGCAAAAGAGTTTTCCAAAGTAGGCTACATTTATGGTTTTGGAGATAGTGAAGAACCTACCGACTACCGTTTCACGGATATGAACGCCTTTGACGGAATGAGCTACTATCGCTTTCGACAAATGGATTTTAATGGACGGGGTACTTACTCCAAAGTGCTGGCAGTAGAAGGGGGAGCCTCTGAGGAACTGGGTAAAATTACACTCTATCCTCTGCCAGTTTCCAATGAACTCAATATCCGCTTTGGTACTATGCCAGAGGATGCTAAAACCGCTAACCTTCGAATTATCAATTCTAAAGGCAAAGTGGTACATGAGTTTACCGCCGCTGTATCTTCTCATGAATTACTCCAAATTGAAGAGGTAAAAGACTTAGAAAATGGGCGTTATTTGGTGAATATTCAATATACTAATGGTACAGAAACTACACAGGAGTTTGTAAAAGAGGTAGTAGACAACTGATGATACTGTCTTCTGAGCTTAGCTTCTAAAAATGCATTTATTCGAGCTTTCTTATCTACGGTTTTATAATTTTATGATCCCAATCCATTGAGATCCTACTCAAAAACCCTAAATTACAAATTAGTAATACTTTTTTATCAAAATGCTAATAGTTGTGATCTAGTGTCTAATATTCGTTGGAGCTTTAGTAACCTCATCACCCATCCAAAAATATCCAAAATATGAAAAAGCTTATTCTATTTCTCTTAATATCTTGTAGTACTTTCATGCAAGCTCAAGAAGCAGGCACTCCAGTAGAAGGGGAGTTGCTGGTACGCTTATATCAAGATGCAGACTTACCCAAGGTAATTGCGGATTTATCAAATAACACTGGGTTGCGTATCAAACGACAATTATCCCGACATTTACAGATTTGGCAATTGGAGTATAATCCTCATAAAATCGCTGCTCATGAGATGCTGTCGCAGATACAAGCGCATCCCCTAGTTTGGCAAGCTCAATTAAACCACTACATGGAAAATCGAGCTACAGTACCCAATGATCCTAATTTTGGTCAACAATGGCAGTACATCAATACCGGAACCACAGGAGGAACTGTTGGGGCAGATATTGATGCCGATCTAGCTTGGGATTATGCTACTGGGGGAGTGACTCCTTTAGGAGATACGATTGTAGTGTGTGTGATTGATGATGGAATTGATCTAAGCCATCAAGATATTGTCCCAAACCTTTGGAAAAACTGGGGGGAAATTCCCAACAATAATATTGATGATGATGGAAATGGCTATGTGGATGATTTTGATGGTTGGGATGCCGATGCTGGGGATGGCGATGTGTCTGGAGGCTTTTTTGGTGGGGGACATGGCACACCTGTGGCAGGAATTATTGGTGCTAAAGGGAATAATGGTATCGGTGTAGCTGGAGTGAGTTGGGATGTGAAACTGATGATAGTAGTAGGCGGAGGTGATGAGGCACAGGCTATTGCTGCTTATGACTATCCCCTAACCATGCGCAAGCTATACAATCAAACCAATGGGCAAGAGGGGGCTTATGTAGTCGCTACCAACGCTTCTTGGGGAATCAACAACCGTTTAGAGTCGACTTTTCCCTTACTCTGTGCTTTTTATGATAGTTTGGGAGTAGCTGGAATATTAAATGTAGCGGCTACGGCGAATGCTAACACCAATATAGATGTGATGGGCGATTTACCCACGCATTGTAGTAGCGATTACCTCATTGCAGTGACCAATACCAATGATGACGATGCAAAAGTGACCCAGGCTGGTTATGGGGTACAATCCATAGATCTAGGTGCGCCTGGTGAGGGTACATATACCACCGCTGCCAACAATAGCTATGGTGGCTTTGGGGGAACTTCAGGTGCTACGCCACATGTGGCGGGCGCAATAGGACTATTTTACTCGGCGAATTGCCCTCAATTTGCATCCCTAGCTCAGGTAGACCCTGCTGGGGCAGCCATGCAACTCAAAAACTGGATCTTGCAAGGGGTAGATGCCAATAATGATCTCGCTACGGTTACCGTATCGGGCGGGCGCTTGAATTTGCACAACTCCATTCAACTCCTTTTGCAGTCGGGATGTAGCTTGTCGGGCTGTTATACCCCCTTTGGGCAGCAACTCAATGGCGTTACAGGAACTAGCGCAAGCGTCTCTTGGTTAAGTGTACCAATTGCAAGTGAGGGCTATTTGCTTCGTTATAGACAGCAAGGAAGTTCCAATTGGATAATGGCGACTACGCAGGACACTTTTTACAATTTCTCAGGTTTGACGGCTTGTACCTACTATGAGCTGCAACTGGCTAGTGATTGCGATACCACACAAGGAAGTTATTCTAATAGTCTTATATTCAAAACAGGAGACTGCTGTGAGGCTCCTGCGGTGATTGATGTGGATAGTGTAGGCGAAAATACGATTTTGCTGTCGTGGGGCGCTGATGCTAATGTCAATACCTACACTATTGAGTACCGTCTAGATGGGGACACTACTTGGCAGCAAAGTACAGCGTCTTCCAATGGCTTGTTGCTTTCAGGGCTGATGAGTTGTAGCTATTATGATCTGCGGATTATCTCAAGTTGTGCAGTGAATGTAAATAATGAATATTCTCCTATATTGCGTTTCCGAACTAGAGGCTGTGGAAATTGTGAAGATTTGACCTATTGTGAATCTAGTAGCAGCAATACAGAATATGAATGGATTGAGGAAGTAAGTGTTGGAAATATGAATAACGTATCGGGAGATGATGGAGGTTATGCCTTCTTCTCAACCCTTAATCCTACATTTTATGTTGGGCAGAAATACCCTATGTCTCTACGCTTAGCGATTGGGCAAGGATCTAGTGCAAACTGGCGTTGGAAAGTTTGGATTGACCTAAATCAGGATGGTGATTTTGATGATAATAATGAATTGATACACGATTCTAATCCTATTACAACGATGACCCTAACTTATTCAGATAGCCTGCAGATTCCTAGCTCAACCACTTTGGGAAGTACACGTATGCGCATTGCTATGAAATGGGGAAGTTCTTTTTATGACCAATGTAGTGATTTCTCTTATGGGGAAGTAGAAGACTATTGCATCACTATTGGAGGAAGCCCAACTACCGTAGACCAATTCAACAAACTAAATGTTGGGCTCAAGGTCTATCCCATTCCTTTAGCGGTTAATACACAGATAGATGTACAATGGCCACATCAAGATGCAGGGGCTAATTTGCAGCTTATAGATATGTTGGGGCGTGTGCTACAAAGCCAGTCTATTGAACTGACCGCAGGACTGAATCAGTATCAATTGCCTACGGGGGAGTTACCCTCAGGTGTGTATTGGGTGTTGTTGCGATTGAAGGATGGTACAATGATTTCTCAAAAGGTACAACGATAAGCATAGTGTGCTTAGAGTCGGTCTTCAGATTTCAAGATTTTGATACGCTCAATTACTGCTTGTCCAAAAAGACTGACTCCCGAGTTCAGTACGACTAAGGCCAAGGTTCCCCAAGCCCCCCAAACCCAGAAATTATCTGTTTGGGATTTGATGAGAATGGATTCTCCTACTAGGGAAACTCCAAAGCCAATGAGTAAAAGACCTGATACGGCATAGATCATCCATTTGCGGTATTGGGTAGAGCTGGATTTCTTCATAAAAACTAAGGTTTTTGCTAGAAATTATGAGTTATTAACTGGGATTACGCAGTCCAAAAATTTTGAAAATAAGAAATAAAAACAAGTATT
>CAZOLU010000254.1:0-6111 GCA_964580485.1 uncultured Saprospiraceae bacterium
CGTGCTGATATTTACAACCTTGGTGATATTATCGGTAAAACTAAGGATGTCTTTGAATTGAGCTATATTGAAAATTCACTGACCTCTAATCCTATTACCCAAAAACTGGCAGCGAAAAGTATTCAGGACTTATACCCTATCCTACGTTACACCGAAACGGGGAGTAAAGAAGGCTTGGAGTTTGAGGCCAATCACAGTTCCCAAGAGTTGGATGAATATGCTTCTGTTTTGAAAAAAATGCTACGGATCCGAGATGTTATTCTCAGTGTCAACCAAGAGTATATCCGCTCTGCGGCAATGCCCGATGCTTCTAGAACTGAACCTCCATTTTTATTACAGGGTTCTTATCGAAATATGAATAAATTGGCAGAGAAGGTCGTACCGATTATGAATGAGGAAGAAATTGAGACCCTACTCCTCTCCCACTATAAAGGGGAATCACAAACCCTCACGACTGGGGCAGAAGCGAATATGCTCAGGTTGAAAGAGTTGATGGGTGCGATGACCGAAGAAGATGAACAGCGCTGGACAGAGGTGAAAGAAATGTATGTTAAAGATAAACTCATTAAGGGGGATGGGGCTGATCCTATGGTACAAATGGTCGCCCAACTTTCTCATTTCTCAGATCACTTGCTCAACATCAAAAAGGTCATTAAATCTGGCATCGAACAAGGATTGGCTCAGCCTAAGGTAGTACAAGAAGAGCGAAAACCGAGAGGTAAAGGAGGGATTAAGTTTGTGAAGTAATTGCTATCTTCTTTAGGGGCGCCTCTTAAATTCGGCCGCTATGGTACATAGTTCCTGCTAAGGGCATCCCTTTGGGGTTATGCAGTCAGCCAGGCTTTGCAAGCCTGTCCAGCTTGCTGCGCAAGCTGCTATTCCCCAGCGCTTCGCCAAATTGGGGAAATCCGCAAGCTATGGCGATTAACGAACAACGAAATGAAAGCCACTCGAGGGAACGCAAAAATCTACCCATACCACAGCAACAGTGCAGAAGCCTTATCAAGGAATTATTGGAGGAGGAAAATTAAATCCCAAAAATAAACACCTATTTTGATTATGACATCGGGGCGCTATCAAGAAAGACTCATTAAACTCAAAACCAAGGACAAAAAAGCAATCGCACTTTGGAAAGTTTCATCTCCTTGCTCAAAATCAGATCAACACATCTTTCTAACACATGGCACCTTCTCGGATAAAAGAATATGCCTTGGTATTGCAGCGTATTTTGCAACAAAAGGCTATTACTGTTGGATTATGGAGTGGCGCAACCATGGAAGCAGTGCTCGAATCAAAGACAAATTCAACCTTGAAACTATTGCGCTGTACGACCTAGAAGCCAGTTTCAGCTACTTATTTGAGCAAGAAAATATCCCCTCACTAAGTTGTATCACCCATAGTGGTGGAGGAATTATTCTAAGTATGTTCCTCATTCAATACAAAATCTATATTCCTAAAGTCAATAATACAGTCATTTTCGCTTGTCAGGCTTTTGGCGCAGCGCATAATTTAAAAAATAGCATGCGTATCCGTCTAGGCAAGTGGCTCTCTTGCTTACTCGGACAGCTTCCTGCCAAACGGATTGGACATCCCCATAACGAAAGCCATTTCACCATGAAACAGTGGTTCAACTGGAATTTATCTAAAAAATTTTGGGGTGCTAATGACTTTAACTATGAGCAAGAAATGCCCTCTATCAACTTTCCTATTTTATCAATTTGTGGCGAAGGAGATACGTTTATTGCTCCACCGCAGGGTTGTCAGGCATTTCTAAACAGTTATCAAAATCCCAAAAATAAACTCCTTCTTTGTGGAAGATCAAAGGGCTACACTGAAGATTATAATCATAGTCGCATTTTACATTCTAGCACTTCCAAAAGAGAAATATGGCCACAGGCACTAAACTGGATTGAATCTAAGCGATAAGAAAATAAACAAACATATGTTTGAACTGCTTAAAAATAAGCTACAACAACCCCATCCTGCAAAAATCACGCTGAGTAGTATCCTCTTGCCAGGCATCATTGTAGCAGCACTATTATTTTTTATGGCACCTTATGGGCTTTACACTAAATCGCTAAGTGAACGTATGCTCATCGCCTTAATTTTTGGGGCAATTACTTCTATTACAAGTTTATTGACCGTTGGAGCATTAAAAATCTGTTTCCCAAAAATAATGGATGAAAGTAGCTGGACGCTGGGAAAGGAATTTGTTTTACTGTTTATAATCCTCACAGCTATTGCACTCAGCAATGCCTTTTGCATTTGGGTTTTCGCCTTTTCGAATGACCCCTTGCCTAAGACCATCGCCAATTCATTTTTTATCGTTTATAGCATGGGCGTTTTTCCAGCGTATATTTCCGCTTTGTATGAGCAGAATACACTAAGAGTAAAACAACTGGAACTTGCTGCCCAACAGAATATAGAGTTGCAGAAATACCTTGAGCTAGAAAAGGAAAAAAATCAGGCTCAAAACCGATCTACTGAGCCCATTGCATTTACAGCAGAAAATGACAAAGTAGAATTACAGCTCCATTGGGAGCAGCTTCTATTCTTAAAATCAGATGGAAACTATGTAGAAATTTACTTTGAGAATGAACATCAGAAATTACAAACTGCACTTATTCGCAATCGGCTTAAAGTATTAGCAGAAGCATTACCAGAGAACTACTTTTTCCAATGTCATCGCTCGTACTTGGTCAACCTCCAAAAGATTGTTCAAATTAAAGGAAATGCCAGAAGTTTAGGCCTAAAAATTCAACTTTTTGAAGACTTAATTCCGGTATCTCGCTCCAAAACTACCGCACTCACACAAATCCTTAAAAACAGCTAGAAGCTTTATCAGTACTAACTTTCCCACTCATACCTAATACATCCCATTCATCACATTGGCCTTTTTTTTATCAATAGTGCATCTATTTTTGCAGCATAATTTTCAAACCAATTTATCACATTATGCGACTATTGATTTTAAGTATTTTCACCCTAATTCTACCTTTTTTATCACAGGCACAGCTTTATGAAAAAGAAAAAAGTCAGCACCGTTTTGCACAAGCTTATATTGGATTAAACACCCAATTCCTTCCTAGTTCAGGACAAATGCATTGGGCTGGTTCAGATCGAAATTTTGCGGCAGCTTATACCCCAAGATTCACGATTGGAGGTTTACATTTTTGGGGACACCTTGATTTCAAAATGAATTTTGGTCTATATCGTTTTGGCAACTTTCAACTGGACCAAGATACAGAATACAACTTTCGATATGGAGGTGATCTTTCAGCACATTACTATCCTTGGGCTGTTAAGGATAAGTATTTACGTCCCTTCATTGGCATAGGCTTTAACACCATGGCTTTTGTCATTCGCAATAAAGATTTGGGTGCAAGGGCCGATGGCTTTTTGGGACTTAGTGCCTCCGCAGGGCTTTCCTATACCTTCAAAAACTGGCAAATCAATGCCTATGCAAACTACCTTCCCTTTAATCAGAAAAGCTTTTATGTTGATCGCCAAAACGAGCATCAGCTAAAGCTTCCTCCCCTTTACTACAGCTTGGGCATCATTCGCTACTTTGATGTAACTCTAAGAGAAGAAAAACCCATGCAATCTGGAGTATCAAACCAATTAGAACAAGAACTAGAAACCGAAGGAAAGCTTAATAGCCTTTCGATTGGAGTAGGACTTACAAGCAGCTATTTTTTCAAAAGCCCAAAATATCAATCTCCCGACCGACAATCTCTACCCAAACACAAAGCAGTAATCACTTATGATCTGAATTTGGGTTATTTCTGGCATAAAGCCGCTATACATGCAGGAGCATCTTATCGGGACTACACAAGTTCTGTTAACAGTTATGGCTTGGAACAGCTAATCAGAAGACGCTCTATCGCGCTAGAAGGCTACAAATTCCTATTAGATTATAATGGCTTTGTCCCCTTTATTGGACCTAGCCTTAGTTATGAGCGTTGGGGAACGGCTGAATTTGATCAGGATGTTCAGGAGGGCAATGCTGTCTTTACTCAAAACTTTAATCTCGGAATCATTTTTGGTTGGGACATTGTCGCTTCACCATTAGAAACTTGGTTGTTACGTACAAATTTGAGATACTACCCTTTTCAAAAAATCAATGATATGGAAGGGAAAAAATCAAGAGTTGATCAGTTTGAATTCAACTTCATCCAAGTTGTCTTTTATCCTCAACGCATGTATCATATTCCTAAAGCAAAAAAACGAGTTAATTATTATTAAGATGAAAACAATTTTTCTTTCTGCCCTCTTTTTAATCGGATCAATTTATTCTTTTGCACAAAGAACAAAAAACTACATCAAGCTGGAATTTGAGGGCACAGAATTCCATATTCTTGTCAGAGGTAATGCTAGTTCCCAAAAGCTACTACTTTTTATACAAGGTGGTCCTGGCGAATATGCCATTGATTTTGCAAGATCAGACTATCCTAAATGGAAAAAAGGCTTAGAAAAAGAGGTCTTGATAGCTTATGTAGATCAAAGAGGATTACACCAAAAACTAAAACAGATTGATAGCAGTAAAATTACTTACAAACAATACAGTAGAGATATTTTCCATATTGCCTGTCAACTTAAAGAACGTTATGAAGCCAAGGTTTATTTAATGGGACATAGTGCGGGTGGTTATTTTGTAGAACACTGTTTAGCTACTACTCAAAAATCAGAAACTTGCGTTGATGGAGCTATTATTATCAATACCCCCTTAACCAATGATTTTAGTCCAGAACGGTATCAATATTACCGCCCTTTATACCTTAAAAATTTAGCCAAAGAAAAAATTTCATCTAAAGAAGATATTTCATATTGGCAGGAAGCTTTAGACTGGATCGAAGATATTGATTCTATTAGTAATCCTGAAGATGCTAAAAAATGGAATAATTATGTTGAGTCAGCTTTCAAGCCTAAAAAAGGTCGATCAGGCATTCTTGATTTTTTCAGAGTAACCTTTCATCCTCCCTATGACCCTTTTTCCTATTGGAACCGTAAAAGTCGCGAAAAGGTAGCAGACATTCTTTGGGCTAATAGTAAAGCTTTGGACTTTAAAACACTCTTGCCTCACATACAACAACCCATACTTTTTGTTAGTGGACGATATGACGACATTGCTGGCCCTGAAGAGATGAAAGCAGCAACTGACCTAGCCCCAAAAGGTAGCTACGAAATTATTCCCAATGCAGGACATGAATGTTTTTTAGATCAACCTGAAGTATTTAGAAAGCTAATACTGGCTTTTATAAAAGCATAACATTTCCAGATTTATGGTAATCTAGAATATAAAACCTCCTTCAAAAAAAATAAAATTGAAAAAGAACTCTACATATCCTAAAACTAGCTCTCCTCTTAACCTTATGCTGTTATGGGGGCTGATCCTTGAATTTCCGCTTCACTTTTTAATTTCATCGGACCCATGGATTCATGATTCAAGTCATTGGTATTTTGATCAACCTTCACGAATTTTGCTTGAATTGAGTTTTGTACTGCTTGCGCTACTCCCCTTTTTTCATGCTGAAAGAGCTAAAAGGCCTGCTGAGGATAAAATGGACGAATGACCATCGCCTATTCCTCATCTTAGGAATACTGGGTTCTATTTTAGTCTTTGGACTACAGCAATGGGTAGATATCAAGATAATTGAGCAAAAGCAATTGGCGCAATATGCTCCTATCTGGTTTTTTACAGGAATGACGATAGGCTTTGGGCAGGAGTTGGCCTTTAGGGGTTTAATATATACCGCTTTATTCAAAAAACATGGCACAAAGTGGGCGGCAATCATCTCTACCTTATGCTTTGTATTTGGGTTAATTCATAGTGCTCGTTTGTACAGCTATTTTAGCAAGGGCTATATTTTTGAGCCCCTACTTCTAGCCAGCATATTTCTTCTTGCAGGACTGTTTTTCCTATGGGTTAGAATTAAAACTAAAAACATCATCATTCCAGCAGTAATTCATGGCGTAGGGAATGCAATAACCTGGGCTACATTTGTGGTCGTCAAGCTAAATACTCTGTCCTAAAAGTTATTACATAATGCTGTGCGAGGGGTTTTACCGCCTCGAAGTTTGGATTTTTGCTTATGCTTATGATGCATTGCA
>CAZOLU010000255.1:0-6085 GCA_964580485.1 uncultured Saprospiraceae bacterium
ATGCCCGCCCAATGACCTATGCCGTCTTTATGAAAGGAGCTTGGGGTAAACCCAAAGAACAGCGAGAGCGCATCGCCGAGATTATGAGCAAGCTGATTTATTTCCAACCCCTAAAACGCCTACAGTAACAGCTTTAAGTACTTGGAAAAAGATCAAAAAATACAGTAGGATTACTATTGTCCAAGTAGTTAAAATTGAAATTGGTATCCAAAGTCTATTAAAATGGGGCGTTGTAGGTAGTTTTGTACGCTTTGACTTTGACGGTCGAAGTATTGACCTTGTTGACCTCTATAATTGGTCAGATTCAAAATATCTACAAATACTAGATGTGATTTCTTCTCCACAGGGTGATTCCACTGCATACTCAACTTGAGGTCTGTACTGAAATAAGGATCTGTCAGGTTATTCATCCCATAAGAAGGCTCAAATACAGTTTGGTTGGCTGAAAAGGATCGAAGTGGACTGACTACAGCCGAATGGCGAGGGCCTCCATAGCTCAAACGAACATCAATATTGAAGCGATGATTCTGACTAGCTCCAAAGGGGATAGATTTTCCACCCAGCACATTAAGAATCAATCCATTATTGGTACTCAAATCACGTTCACGCCCTAAATAATCGCTATACTTAGCGGTATAAATTGAGGCAGAAGCCAAAAAGTAATAGCCTTTGCTAAAGTAGCGTTCCAAACTCAATTCAAAGCCCTGCATATAGCCTTCTCCTTCACTAACCAAATGACCTAGATCAGATAATTGCTGACCATTGTAATTCAACATGGAAAATACCGAATGTAGAGTATCTACGGGAACATTCCCAATTTCCTGATGATAGAGCTCTGCATGTAATCGCCATTCATTGTTGATCCAATACTCATAGGCAATTACAAAATGATGTGCAGTTGTGGGGCGAAGTGAGTTGAAATTGGAAGTAAGCGCGGAGGATTCTTGCCCACTTAGATCTTGAGTAAAGTAGGCTTGGGGTCTTTGCATCTGACTGTGTTTGCCATACCCAAAGGAGAAGAAGTGTAGAGGGCTAAACTCCCAACGAAATGCCAAACGAGGTTCTACACTCCAAGAATTGGTCAAGGCCAACCACTGAAAATTTACTCCAATATTGGCTTTGAAGTTAATCATCGGTTTGAGCAAAAACATGGTATAAGCTTGTAGGAGATGGGTATGATGTTTTGCCTGACTTTGGAAACTGTTTGATTGATTCCCCAAATAGAGCAGCTCTTCATTATTCAGGTTAAAAAACATGGTTTCATTCAAAACCCCTACCCGCATACTCAGTTTGTGATCTAACTTATAATGATACTTCAAGCCAGCAAATAAGGAGTGTTGACCATTCTGAAACTGTTGGAGTTGATTTGTATCCAAATTTTCTTCACCAATGAAGCGATGTTGATGTTCCTGTAGAAAAGTACTAGCAATTGTAGTTTCCAAATAGCTATGCGAACGGCGCTCCTCCTTGAGCATCAGGCGGTACTTAACCCCAGTGAGCCCAATAATAGAACGCTGATCCTCTGCAGCTCCCCATTGTACGCGCTGGTTGGCTTGTACACGAAGGCTATCGTCCCCTTCAAAAGATTGACTCGCTACACCTGCTACGCCAAAAAGTGTAAGACTATTGCCTTGCCCTGTGGGGTAGATGGCCTGAAAGCTAAGGTCTTGAAATTGTGCTGCTTGAGCAGGATGACCATGTTGTTGGTGAATTTGCTGGTTCAGCAAGCCACTCAGATAGTTGAATTGGGAGAGTCGATAGTTGACAAAGAAATAGCCTGCATTTTTGTTGGGGCGTGTTTGTCCTTCCACCATAATCTCAGCACCCGTTGCACTATTCACCTGACCACTAATCGAAAGTTTAGAAACAGCAGCCTGGCGCAGCTGGGCATCAAATACCCCTCCCAACACATTGCCATATTCAGCAGCAAAGGCTCCCAACATCACATCAGATTGCTGAAGCGTACGAGGGCTAAAAAGGTTGGCCAGCCCTCCGTTGGGATGAAAGCCTCCCAAATGCCCCACACTAGGCATAGGGATTCCTTCTACGCGCCATTGTAAATGATTGGCCTGATGCCCTCTAACCAATAAATTATTGTGGTAATCATCCTGCATACGCATACCACTGTATGCACTGAGTGCACGGGCAGGATCATTCCTATTACCTGCAAAACGGCTCATCTCCTCTTCATGAAAGGAACGCAGACTGACAATAGCCATGTCATTGATCGGCCGATCTCTTTTAGCAATTTTAATATTGATTGGCGTTTTTGCCTGAGATCGCAAGAGCGCAGAACCTCCAATCGCCTCTAGGTCTTCATTGCTATTTTGTCCCTTGTTTAATTCTACTTGAAGACTAGCTTGCGGTTTTTCGGCAGAAAGTTGAATGTTGTGCACCTCTTTAAACTCATAGCCTTTGGCCTCTAATACTACCTTGTGTACCCCCAGAGGCAATCCCTTGATCGCAAAGCTACCATTGAAAGAGCTTTTTCCCGATTTTCGAGGATAAACCGTTTGCACCTCAATAATAGCTCCCGCAATTGGATTCATGGTTTCAGCATCAAAAACGTGCCCGATAATCATTATCTTAGACTCAGCAATTTCAGGCATCGTATCTTTGGGCATAAAAATTTGAGCTTTTACCGGAAGGCAAAGCAAAGCTGAGAGTAGTAAAAATAACAAAGGTTTATTGTAAACTAACCTAGTCACGTTTGTTGATATTTTAGTAAAATTTGGGGATTTTTGAAACTACTAATAAAGATAGGAAATAAACCTGAGATAACCTAATGGGTTTTGTTTGAAACTATTGATTTACAGTTACTTGTAATTTGTTGTCCGCTTTGTATCTTAAGTGTTTTACCTAATAATATTTTTTAGAATAGGTATTTTACTTAATAAAATTTTAGAATAATAGAGATTCTTGTTTTAGAATTTGTTTTAGTGATTTTATATGGGAGCTGTTAAAGTTTGAAAAAAAACGCTCTATACTTCACTTTTTTTTCACCTAAGCTTCAACTTGGGTTAATATTTGTGCTAATTTTGAATTATTGTGTTTGAAGTGCTATATCTTTTATCAGGTTAGCTTTTATAGTACTTTGAATAAGTTAATGAAGGTAGTTTTGAGGAAAGTCATAGGCTTTAAAGCTGATGAAATCTGTATGAAGTGCCATTTTAAGTTATGAGTTCTATCTGTTGTATTTAGGGTTAATGCAACTAATGTCATGAAAATTATTTTTTTGATAAAAATTAAACTAAAATGAATTATAAATTGACCCCTTTTCATCTGGCAATACCTGTCAAAGACCTAGAGGAAACCCGCCATTTTTATCGTGAAATTTTGGAATGTGAAGAAGGGCGTTCTTCCGCAGATTGGGTAGATTTCAACTTTTTTGGGCATCAGCTAGTGTTGCATCTCAAAGCAGAATATTTTGAGCAGCATTCTGGTCTATCCAATCCCGTAGATGGGCATGATGTTCCAGTACCTCATTTTGGAATTGTGTTGGCTTGGGAAGATTGGGAAGCTTTAGCAGAACGCCTGAAAGCGCATCAGGTTAAATTTGAGATAGAACCCTATATTCGTTTTAAAGGACAGGTCGGAGAGCAGGCCACTATGTTTTTCTTAGACCCCTCTACTAATGCATTGGAATTTAAGGCTTTTAAAGATATGGGGCAGCTATTTGCAAAGTAGCAATCCATTATTTTCTATCTGAGAATTTGTATATTTGTGTATTGTTCATTCAAAACCAATAGTCATGCGATGCTTTACCCATAGTTGGATACTGATTTTGAGTTGTTGTTTCAGTTTTGGGATACAGGCTCAAAAAAGTTTAAAAATTGCCGATAAACTCTACAAGATTGGAGATTATTATTCTGCTGTGGAATACTACCAAGAAGCTTTTGAAACGGAAGATTTCAAGCGGCAGGGTGACAAGAAAAAGCTAGATGCTTATTACCATTATGCGGAATCCTGTAGAAAAAGTTATAATTTTTCAAAGGCAGAGGCTTTTTACGAAAAGGTCGCTAGTGCCGAAGACGGCATTGCTCGTTATCCAGAATTAGGCTTTTACTACTCTTATACCTTAAAGCACAATGCCAAGTATGGGGTAGCCAAAGAGGGCTTTGAAGCCTTTGTAGCTAACCCTAAAAATGCCAAAGATTTTGAAGATTTGTATCGCCAAGCAGAGCAAGAAATCAAGGCTTGTGCGTTGGCCATGGAGATCTATGGTCGGCCTATTGATGGTATTGAGGTCATTGCATTGGGCGATAAAGTGAATACCAAGTTTTCTGATTTTGCACCACACTTGGTAGGAGATGAATTGTACTATTCTTCGCTTAAATTTGAAGCGCAAACGCATCGAAGAGCCAAGGCGAATGAGTCGGTAAAAGCACATCTTTACGGCAAGGTGATGGTTTCTAAAGAAAAGGGGCAAAAGGTAGGAGCTTTAGCTCCGGGGATCAACCGAAAGTATGTAAATATTGGAAACTCCGCACTCAGTCCCGATGGAACCAAGCTCTACTATACCCTTTGCGAAAAAGATGAAAACTATGAGTTCCAATGTGATATTTATGTCGCAGAACGACAGGGGAGAGGCTGGGCACAAGGTCAACCATTACCTAAGAAAATCAACCCTAAAAAATACGGTGTCACGACCACACATCCTATGGTGGTTTTAGATACTGTTTTGGGTAAGGAAATCTTGTATTTTGCTTCCAACAGAGAGGGGGGCTATGGAAAGATGGATATTTGGGCGGTAGAGGTTTTGGGTGATGGGAAATATGGTACTCCCTACAACTTGGGCAATACCATTAACACTGAAGGTGATGAAGCAACCCCCTTCTTTCACAATGTATCACAAACCCTTTATTTTAGTTCTAAATGGCATCCTGGATTAGGAGGTTATGATATTTTTAAAGCTCAACGTAATGGGGAGGACTGGACGAGCCCTGAAAATGTAGGGGTTCCGCTCAATAGTGCAGCCAATGATCTTTATTTTTACATTACTCCTGATGTAGACACCTTTGGGTATTTTTCCAGTAATCGCCCCGGTTCTAAAATCCTGACGGGAGAGTCTTGTTGTAATGATATTTATGCACTAAAACTCCCAACCGATATTCGTGTGGGTGATCCTGTAGAGTTGGTGGCTATGGTAGATCCTGATGAAGTGCCCGAACCTGAGCCAGCACCAGCTCCAGAACCTATTGTTGAGCCTGTGCCTGTGCCTGTGCCCGAGCCTGTGCCAAATCCTGATCCTGTTCCAGAACCAACTCCCGAGCCTGAGCCCATTCCAGAACCCGAACCTACTCCCGAACCAGAGCCTATCCCTGCCGAGCCCACAACGGAGGAAATTGTGGCAGAGTTGACGGAGAAACTCCCCATCACCCTTTATTTTCACGATGGCTATCCCGACCCCAGAACCTATGCTACAACTACCAATAAGAACTATGATGAAACCTATGTAAGCTATCTTGCTATGAAGGAGACCTATCGCAAGCAATATGCAGCTCAATTTTTAGATATAGAGTTGCAAAAGAAAGCTCAAGAGGAGATCGACCAGTTTTTTGAGCAGTCGGTAGAGTTTGAGTATGAGCGATTGAATAGGTTTTTAGAACAGGTACTTGCCTTGCTAGAGCGGGGGGAAACCTTAGAATTTTACATTCGTGGCTTTTGTAGCCCCTTATCCTCCTCCTCTTACAACATCAACCTAGCCAAACGGCGAATTTCTTGTATGCGGAATCAAGTAGGGCAGTATAAAAATGGGATATTTAAAAAATACTTGGAGAATGGTCAGTTGATCTTTGTAGATTTGCCCATTGGAGAAAGTGCCGTGCCAAAAGGGGTAAGTGACGATGCCAATGATCCCCGAAATTCAATTTACAGCCCTGCTGCGGCTAGACAACGTAAGGTGCATTTAGAAACGATTAAACTAAAAGCTACCGAGTAGCCTACAAATACTGATTAAAATCACCCTTTTTAGTCATTTTTTTTGTTAAGTTTGTTTAATCATTATACCTGCTCTTATTTAGTACAGCGTTCGGAAAGTTATTACATAATGCTGTGCGAGGGGCTTTACCGCCTCGAAGCTTGG
>CAZOLU010000256.1:0-842 GCA_964580485.1 uncultured Saprospiraceae bacterium
GCAATGAGCGATTTACCTCTACGGTAAAATCCACGTGACCGGGTGTATCGATAATATTTACATGATAATCTTGATCCTTCCACTTCCAAGAAGTAGTTGTTGCAGCTGAAGTAATTGTGATTCCACGCTCTTGCTCCTGCTCCATCCAGTCCATAGTGGCAGCACCATCGTGTACCTCACCAATTTTGTGAGAAAGACCTGTGTAGAACAAAACACGTTCAGTTGTTGTTGTTTTACCAGCATCAATGTGGGCTGCAATACCAATATTTCTAGTATAAACTAGGTTTCTCTTTGCCATGACTTTGGCGGCTTTTGAAAAAGTTATAGAATAAAATTAAAAAGATATATAAGAACGAATTAACGAGCGAAGTGAGCGAATGCACGGTTGGATTCTGCCATACGGTGCGTATCTTCTTTCTTCTTCACAGCTTGGCCTTCGCCTTTAGCTGCTGCTAAAATTTCTTGTGATAATTTGTTGGCCATACCTTTTCCGCTACGTGCACGAGCATACTTGATCAGCCATTTCATTGCGATGGAAATACGACGACTTGGGCGAATTTCGGTAGGAATCTGAAAAGTAGCACCACCAATACGGCGAGATCGGACTTCGACCTGAGGCATAACATTTTTCAGAGCTTTGTGAAACAACTCAAGAGCGGGTTCTTCCCCTCCTCCGCGTTGTTCTACTAGGTCCATGGCATCATAAAACACCCCAAAGGCTGTGCTTTTTTTGCCAGAAAGCATCATCATATTGACGAAGCGAGTTACGGTGGTGTCATTATATCGCGGATCGGGTTCGATGATCCGCAATTTTGGTTTGCGTTTTCTCATTTTAATCTACA
>CAZOLU010000256.1:852-6077 GCA_964580485.1 uncultured Saprospiraceae bacterium
TTAGAAAGTTGCGTGAACAGAAAATCTGACTTTTCTGGTTGCTCGAAACTATAATGGTTTGTTCACTCTTCAACGCCGCCTTGTGCAGCATTTACATCAACGTTGAACAGGCGGGCTGTTCGTCTTGAAACTTTTAGCTAGCTGCTATTTCTTAGCGGCTTTTGGACGTTTGGTACCGTAGCGAGAACGTGCTTGCTTACGATCATTTACACCCGCAGTATCTAATGCACCACGTACGATAGTGTAACGAACACCTGGCAAATCCTTTACACGACCTCCACGCACCAATACAATTGAGTGCTCCTGCAGGTTGTGCCCTTCACCAGGAATATAAGCAATAACCTCGATACCGTTAGTCAAACGCACCTTGGCTACTTTACGCAAGGCAGAGTTCGGTTTCTTTGGTGTAGTGGTGTATACACGAGTACAAACTCCACGTTTTTGCGGACAAGCATCCAACGCTCTAGCTTTGCTTTTCTTGACGATTAGCTTTCTTCCTTTACGTACTAATTGGTTAATCGTTGGCATTTAAGTAATTGTTATTTTCCTTTAAAATAGAGATAAAAAAATTAACCCCTACATAGGCAGGGGTTTCCCTAAGCGATTGCAAAATTAAGATAATATTTTTGAAAACCGAAACATTATCAAAAAAAATCTAAATTTTTAATCACAATTGATTAAGTTTGAGTTGCTAATAGTTATTAGAGACAGATCAACTGTTACTCAAATATTTTCTTTTTTATGAATCTTCAGCAGCAAAATATTCAAGAAAAAATCGCTCAGCAACACGCTATTCAACTTTATGAAGGACAGGAATTACGAAGCACCTACTTCAAACAGCGGAATCAAATTATTCTAAAGCTGGGTGCAGTAACTTTAGGCGCAGCGGTTCTCAACCTAGCATCGTATGTCATCATTGATTTATTAAGCAAGTCCTCTGATTCCAAGATGTTTGGGGTTGCCTTTGTTTTGGCACTATCTGTCATAGTTGTGGCAGCATCCTTGATCTACCTTTTACCTCAAATTAGTGCTAAACGTAAAGCATATACTGAAGCTTTTAAGAGAAAAGTCATTAAACAAGTTATTGAATTCCTTTACCCACAAATGCATTACCAAAGTCATGCTGTTCCTAACCGATTAGCAAAATGAATCGATATAGGGGGTATAGAAACTTTATGAGTACCAATTCACAAGATAGTATCCAAGGCTATCACAAAAAACTCCACATTCAGATTATAGAAAGTACAATTCAAGGGGTTAATTTAGATGATAAAATCAGATTAGAAAAAAAATATTTCAAGGAATCATCATACACATTCATGGTCCATATACCCAAAAAGAATTCAACAAAGCTATGAATTCGGCCTCAGTACGAAAACAAATGGATCAAATTTCTAGGTTTTGGGGAGGATATCCTCGATACAAGGCATTTTCGGAAGGTGACTTGGTCATTGATCTAGTTTTGTTAAATAGACATTTTCTTGAAGCCCCAAGAAAGCTCAAGGTTTATAATATAGCCTACATTAAGCTACTGCAACAAGAAATTGAATTGTTTATGAATCTTCTTGATGCTATTGCTACGGAGCTTTGATTACATAAAGCTCGTCCCCTAGTAACTCTTTTTATTATCTTTTTTTGAACGATATGGACAATGCCGGCAACCACTGCCACAGCAGTAGCCTCGTTTTTTTAGGTAGTATTCCGTAAAGACATAAAACCCATTCTCAATATAGTAATCTCGTCCTTCTTTTAGCGGCTCATTTTTCATATCATCTCTGTTAATGCCTACATTGGAGCCCAGAACCCACTATTGCCATCTTCTAAAATGCTAAACATATCCCAACTCCCATCACTAGCTATTTCTGTGATTAAATTTCCATCATGTCCATAAAATACATGTTTTCCTTTAATTCTGAGATAGATAAAGTTTTTTCTAGCTACAGGTACTCCACTACCTCCATAACTAACATCTAGATTTGGCTCAATAGCCCATTCTCCTTGTTGGTTCATAAAGCCAATGTAGCCCTTGCCCCCTTCTTTAAAGACCTCTACGGTAGCCAACCCATTGGAGAAGGGGTGGATCTTCATCAATTTGATTTCCTTGGGAAGTTTTTTGATCCTCTTTCTTCCTTTGTATAGTGTTAATTGACCTTCCATGCTTGCTACAAAAAAGCCATCCCCCAAGATCTGGTAAGCATCGGCTCCTTGGTGGATTTGTTTTCCTTTGAGGTTGAAAATTGCATCAGCCCCTATGACATATTGATCGAATAGGGCAAATTCGGGCGTGTCCTCCAACAAGAGTTTTTTGATAATGCGCCCTTTGGGGTTAATCAACTGCCAGCCTTTTTCTGTTTTCCCCATCCAGTGGTCTTGTCCTACATACAGAATTTCAGCATACTGAGGAGGGATCCCCCATTTTCCTTTGGCGTTAATGAGTCCCCAATTCGTTGAATCCTTGCTTGCAGGCAACAGCCCATTTCGGAAGCTAACTTCTGGCTCAAAGGCATATTCCTCCTCAAGGTTTGAAGCTCCCGCAGCTTTGAATTGTGGGGCGATGACCCATTCTCCCTTTAGATTTACTGCGCCCCAAAGCCCCTCCTTCTTTGCAGCGAGCAGGCCATTAGTATAGCGTCCTAAAGCATCGGCTTCAACTTCGAATAATAATTTAGCGTCTAATATATCCCAAACTTTATAGGTTCCATTCCCCTCCGTATCAGATAGTAGTCGTCCTCCCAGCCATTGAGTTTCTTCAGAAGGATCCTCTGGCACCTTTTTACCATCAGGACTCATAAAAAAACGCTCATTCCAATTGCTCCAAAATAAAACTTTTTGTCCTTCAATCAGATCAATCCCTGTAATTAAAAAACCTTCCGGAATCATTCCTAAGTCTTGAAAATTACCTTTTTCATCTAAAACCGCATCTTGGAAATAGATTTCAGTCCCATCCCTTTTTAGTCGTTGTACCTTAGCCCAACCGTGATAATAGGGATATACCATCATGGGTCCTATATCCGACTTATTGGGGAAGAGCAATTCATTATTGTTGTTGTAAAATTCCCAGTTCTTATCCTTACGAATGGCATACATGGGCTCAGTACCTTGAGCAAGTAAAAGCTGACTGAGGAAAAGTAAAGGTAGTATAAGTTTAAATGGGTTCATTTTGGGTAAGATTTAAGTGGTTTATCAACAAAAATACTTGCTTTTGGATTAACAAACAATAGGGCATCTACCTTATTTTTATAAAATTAGCTCATTTTCCTTAAAGCCATAGCACTTATGAGATCAACCGCCTTCCTCTTTATTGGTTCTATACTATTCTTTTATAGTTGTGCGATGCGACCTTCATCTTCCCCTACTCCTGAACATTCTGGCAGTTTTTACATAGAGGGGCAGGAAATTTATTGGGAGCAAGAGGCTGACCACGAGGCTCAAATGCGAGAGCTGTATCTGGATCTTGGGATGATTTCTAAATTCGATATTTTTGGCTATGACATGGGCTATCATTTAGGTTTATTTCACAGCAGTCGGCGCTTTGATTTGGGGCTAGAACGGCATTTCTTTGCTGCTCCGGCTAGGGGCTTCAACTACTTTAGGTTTAGAGCCTTAGATAGTGATCGTTGGGAGGGGCGTGCTAGCTTGGGGGGCTCGCTCAATTGGGTATTTCTGGAAAGGAGACTCCAACACATTTCAAATATTTGTATTCAATGTGAGGATGTTGCTTCCAATCAGCTTAGAAAACCCATTGGTTCTGATGATGAATACTATGTTTACAAAAGGAGTCAGCCTTTGTTGCGTATGGGATTTAGAATGGATTATAGCATGCAGCAATACGGTATTGAGTTTGATGAGTTGAATGCCGACCGCAGTATACGCGCTGCTACTGGAGAGATCATAGTACCAGGAGCGAATCTTTATTTCAATGGTTTTTTCCCCGATAGCTATACCAATGTCCGTACACATATCATAAGTATTGGGATAGATGCTAGTGCTAAACAGTATTTGCGTTTTAGAGCATCCCATCGCAAACATGCATTTGGGGAAGCCAATTTTTTTCAGCTTTATGCACAGCTTTTAGTAGCAGCAGCCGTGGAGGCGAGTCCCGTAGAAATTGCTCGTGGCTATGAGATTATGGATGAGGATCGACGGGTAGTACAAGCAGTGGCTCCTGGGGTTTATAGCATTCAACATGATCATGCGGATGCCTTGGAATTGAACCGTTTTGGGGCAAAGCTAGGGCTCTGTTGGCGGCGGCAAAGCCCTGCACAGGGGGGCTTTGGGAAAAACTTTGGGTCTACGCTCAAATTAGAGATGGGCTTTGCGCCCCAGGTCAGGGGCTTGTTTCCCGCCCCACAAGACCAGTTGTTTGTTCAAGCTAGTCTTCAGTTTCATCTCAATGTTCATACGAGTGATAAACAGTTTCGTCCGTTTTTTGTAGAGGAGGAGTAAAAACATGCCCTTAGTGCTGTGTAACATAAGTTCTTAGAAACTCAACAACTTTTTAAATTTACTTGCCTGACGACGAGAAATTTCCACCTCTGCCCCATCCTGCATTTTAGCTTTCAGGTTGCCACTAAACCACGGGACAATTTCTTTGATAAATCGAAGTTGAATCAGCTCTTGGCGATTGGCTCTGAAAAACTCTGTTTCAGGTAAACGTTCTTCGATTTTACTCAAAGATTTGTGAAGCATCGCTTGTTGATCCTTAAAGTAGATACGAGTATAATTGCCAACGCTTTCAAAGCGATAGATTTCTTGAATTTCAATCAGCCAGCAGTTTTCGCCATCTTTGACAAAGATTCGGTTATGATTCTGAAGAGGCTGTTCATCAAGCTCAGGATTCTTCTTTAGCAACTCTTTAGCCACCCTTTCCAGTGCTACCTTTAAGCGATTTTCGTCAATCGGTTTGAGTAGATAATCAAGGGCGTAGACCTCAAAGGCCTTGATCGCATATTCGTCGTAGGCGGTTGTAAAAACGACCAAAGGGACTTCATCCAAGTCTGCTAAAAATTCAAAACCATTTTTGCCTGGCATGTTGATATCTAAAAACAGTAGATCCACCTCCTGCTGTTCCAAAAGCTCTAAAGCGATTTCAGCATTAGCTGCCTCTCCAACAACTTCCACTTCAGGGTGAGCTTTTAGGAGATTTTTAAGTTCTACCCTTGCCAAGCGGGAGTCTTCTACAATCAATGCTTTCATATTTTGTTTCATTTTATGCTTGCTAATAA
>CAZOLU010000257.1:0-6050 GCA_964580485.1 uncultured Saprospiraceae bacterium
ATAGCCTTAGCTACCTGAGGAGATTTTAATGAAATTAGAGGAGAAAATAGCAAAATTTCATCTAAAGGATAGTTTTTAAACAACTTCATCATTTAAATATAAAAAAACAGTTTGGGGAGATAGGTATTTCTAGTGTTCATTGCTTAGAAAAACCAAAAGATTTGATTATAATGTGCAAGACTTCAGTGAAACACTTGCCAAATTGCTGGCATAAATTATCGCTTTTTTATTTCATAAAGTATATAGAGTTATGTTGAAGTATGCTGTTTTTTCGATTTACTTTATAATGGTATCCGTTGGTTTTACAAGTTGTGCTAATGACAGCAACAATTCAGATGCTAGTGTTTGGAAACCAACTCCTCAGCTTTTAGAAAAAAAAGATCAACTCAAAGAACTTGATCTCTCGATGCAATCTTATGCAGAAATCTCAGGAGCGATTGCCAAGTTTAGTCAGCTAAAAAAGTTAAATTTGAATAATAATGAACTTGCTAGCCTTCCAGAGGAAATCACCCAACTCAAAAAGCTAAAACGCTTGGATATAGCTAAAAATAATTTTGAGCAGTTGCCAGAAGTTGTCATTCAAATAGAAAATATAAAAGAATTAGATATTCGGCACAATCCAATTGATAGCTTACCCAAGGAGATTCAGAAGATGAAAAATCTAGAAGCTATTTATGTAAAAGGAACAGGTTTGGATGAGAAAGATCGAGCAGAGTTGAGAGGATGGATGCCCAAAGTTAAAATCATAGGAAGATAAAAAATGAAAGCATTAGTATTAGAATCAGAAAAAAGTACCGTACTATACAAGGAGTTAGCAACTCCGCAACCCAAAGCCGATGAGGTATTAGTTCGGGTAAAAGCCGCAGCCCTCAATCATCGAGATGTCTATATCACTCAAGGTCTTTATCCTGGAATTAAAGTTCCTGTAATTTTAGGCTCAGATGCTAGTGGCATCGTAGAAGCTGTAGGGCAGGAGGTAACCCCCCATTGGCTCAATAAATCGGTCATCATCAACCCTAATAACAATTGGGGAGATCATGAAAAGGTGCAGGCTAAAAATTATCATATTTTAGGGATGCCGAGCAATGGCTGCTTTGCAGAATATGTTTGTGTGAAAGCAGATCGCCTGGCCCAAAAGCCAGACTTTCTAAGTTTTGAGGAGGCTGCAGCTCTACCATTGGCTGGTCTGACGGCCTATCGTGCCTTATTCAGCAGAGCCAAGCTGAAAAAAGGGGATTGCCTTTTAGTTTCAGGTATTGGCGGAGGGGTAGCACTGACTGGTTTTCAACTGGCCCTTTCTTTGGGTGTTGAAGTTTGGGTGACTTCTGGTAGTGAAGCAAAAATTAAGAAAGCAATAGGGCTAGGTGCTCAAGGTGGCATCAATTATAAAACTGAAAAATGGCACAAAGCGCTAGCCGCTCAAGTTGGTGGAGGCTTCGATGTCATTTTAGATAGTGCGGGAGGTGATGGATTCAAATATTTTGTCGATCTGGCCAATCCTGCTGGGCGTATTGTGTTTTATGGTGGTACTCGAGGTAAATTTAGTATCAACCCTCAGAAAATGTTTTGGAAACAGCTAGATATCATGGGGTCTACAATGGGGAGTGATCAGGATTTTCAAAATATGGTTGAGTTTGTCAACAGATACCAAAGCAAGCCTATTGTGGATCAGGTTTTTCCCTTAGCAGATGGAGCGAAAGCTTTTGAGCGTATGGATGCTGGCCAACAATTTGGAAAGATTATCCTCAAAATAGCCTAGAGCATGTTTAAATTTTTAGGTACTTATAGTCAGTAGTTGAAGTCCCTAATTTTATGGCAAAAGAAGTTAAATTCCTTGGATTTTGTGCTGAGATAAGGCTCTTTTGAGTGAAGATAGCAGCGCTACCTGAACGAAAAAAGTCGCCATATTAGGACAAAAGACTGGAATTTAACAAGTAGATAGAAATTTAAACCTGCTCTTAGCTTTGGCGAGATAATTGTACCGTATAGAGTGTTTTTTCTTTTTCAAAGCAGTGTTAAGCGTTGCATAGACTAGAGCGACACTTCTTTTTATTCTTTAAACTCAACAGAACATGAAAAAAATCTTACTGGCCATCTTTCTCTTTGGAGCTGTACAGGCCACCCAAGCTCAAGATCGTTTTAATGAGGCTGCTGCTTTTGCAGCTCAACACCTTTGTGATTGTGTAAATGAGGTGTATGCAGATATTGACGAGGATGTGCGTAATGCCGTAGTAGTTATGGCAACCATGTCTGAAACAGAAGCTAATAACTACATTACAGGACTCGATCAGGAGTTGATTCTTCGCATCGCTGAGCAATCTACTATTATGATGGACGAAAGTAAGAGTCGTGAGTTTGACGATTGCAATCAAAGTATGGTAGATGCTATCGATGAAAAGTATCCTGAAGATTACGAAGCCATGGGCTATACGGAAAGCGATTTCATGGATCGTATGTTCAAGTCGCTAGGTGCCGATGAAGCTTGCTCTTTTACTTATTTTCTTTTACAAATTGGGATGAGTATGCAAGAGGATAACGGAGATCATGCTCCTAATCAAAGTAAGGATAATGGTAGTTCTGAAAGACAGTAGTTTTGAAATGAGCTAAAAATATAATTTTTAAGGACCTCAGGCATTGATCCACTGAGGTCTTTTTTTTAGGAAAGATTTGATAGGCATGAAACAATCTTTAGATAATGAATTGGGGAACTCCGCAGCTCAGGAATTCAGAAGTTACAAGAACTTTATTAAAAAGTCGGAAGCAGAAGAATTTGCTCAGTTTCTTAAAGCTCATGACATCCCCACTCTAGTAGAAAGCACGAAAGCTCTTATTGATTCGGCCATTATAGGTAAAGATCAGATTCCAAGAGTTGTAGTCAAGATACAAGCACAGGACTTTCAAAAAGCCAATGATTTGATTGCCGAAAGTTTGAAAAATTTAGATTATAATTCCCTAAAAGATCATTATCTCAACCAATTGAAGGACGAAGAACTTAGAGCTATTCTCCTCAAACCCGATGAATGGAGTGTAGAAAGTGTGGAAATTGCCAAAATTTTGCTCAAAGCAAGAGGTATAGAAATTTCAGAACAAGAAATCCAACAAATAGAGGCCGAACGTATCGCTAAATTTCAGGAAGGCAAGGCGGCCTCGCCCTTATGGCTAGCCCTTTATGGCCTTGCGATGACTGTTTACCTATCTTATTATTCTTGTTGCAGGAGTGAGTATGTGCTTGTATTATGCCTATGGAAAAACCACAGCACCCAATGGACAAAAGTACTTTGTTTATAACCAGCAAACTCGAAGGATTGGAAAGGTTTTATTTATTGTTGGACTCCTCTCTATTGTGGTGAGTATATTTTTAGCCAATTATGTTACAGCGTAATTGTTTAGCTGGAGGCTCGTAATGCATTTTTACGCAGTATGAATATCAAACTAATTGTGAATCACTACTTATATATGTGTTTAAAGTTAAGCATTTTTATTATTTTATGCTTGACACCGTTTTACGAGCAGTCTCAACAAGCTACCTACAACTTCTTTCCTTCCATCGCCCCAGCAATCGTATAATCCATAGCACGCTCCGCCATTGGGCGAGCAAAGTTATTCAACTCTTCCATACGCTGATTGATAAGATCCTTATCCTTGCCAGCCACTGCTTCCTCCAAAAGTTGTGCGTAGGCGAGCATTCCTTCGGCTTCCTCTTTAGTTAGAATAGCTACATGTTGCTCCAAAAATTTATGGGTAGCCTGCAACACCGTTTGAGCTTCCGTTCTAGCCTCAATGAGCGCTCGTTGATCCATATCACCCTTAGCATTTTGAATTGAATCCAAAAGCATTTTCGCCATCTCTTCCTCCGAAATACCATAAGGAGACGTGACCTCCACCGTTTGCTCTACACCAGAACGCAGCTCCTTGGCACGTACCTTCAAAATCCCATCTGCATTGAGTAAGAAATGGATTTCAATTTTTGGCAAGCCTGCAGGCATAGGCGGAATATCTTTCAACACAAACTCCCCCAACTTTCTATTATGCGCTACCAAATCACGCTCCCCCTGATAAACCGCTACTTTCAGCTTGACCTGACCATCCACAGAAGTCGTATACTGGCGACCCGCCTTGATTGGGATTTTAGAATTGCGAGGAATAATGACATCCATTAAGCCCCCAACCATTTCAATACCAAGAGAAAGAGGCGTTACATCCAACAACAAGATATCTTTCTGATTGCCTGCCAAAATATCTGCCTGTACCGCAGCACCAAGGGCAACCACCTCGTCGGGATTGACCTCTGTATGTAATTCCTGACCAAAAAACTCAGATACCGACTGCTGTACCAAAGGCACTCGAGTAGAACCTCCGACCATCACCACCTCTTCAATAACATCAGTCGTCAAACGAGCATCCTTCAAAGCATTTTTGCAAGCAGCAATCGTGCGATCTACCAAAGGCTTGGCCAAGCTGTCAAATTCGCTACGACTCAAACGAAGGGTATAATCCCCTAAGCTATCTTCAAACTGATCTTGAGTAGAAAGTGCTTTCTTGGCAGCTTCTGCCTTTAGGCGAAGCTCCTGCGCCAATGCACGGTTTTCTAGCAACAATTCATCTGAAATTACATTCTGACTAGCCCAATACTGCACAATAGCGCGATCAAAGTCATCTCCACCTAAAAAAGTATCCCCATTCGTCGAAAGTACCTCAAAAATACCATGATCAATTCTTAAAATAGAGATATCGAAAGTTCCTCCTCCCAGATCATAAACCGCAATCGTTTTCACCGCATCCCTATCCAGACCAATACCATAGGCCAAACTCGCCGCAGTGGGTTCATTTACAATCCTCAACACATCCAATCCTGCCAATTTCCCCGCATCACGAGTCGCCTGACGCTGAGCATCATTAAAATAAGCAGGTACCGTAATTACCGCTTTCTGAACAGGTTGTCCCAAGGCATCTTCAATGCGAGTTTTCAATGCTGCCAAAATTTGAGCAGACAACTCAATGGGAGTATAAAACTTATTCCCTACACGCACTTTTACCAAGCCCTCCTCAGTTTCATTATCAATCACCTGATAGGAGAAAAAGCCTTTGTAATCGCGAATGTCATTATAGGATTTCCCCATCAAACGTTTGACAGAGAAGATCGTATTTTCAGGCTCATCAATCAACTTAGCTTTCGCTTCATTTCCAATCACTCTTTTCCCCTCATTCAACCAAATTACAGAAGGAACCAAGGTGCTTTTACCATCTGTATCCCTCACAGCCACAGGCTTTCCCTCCGCATTGATATAAGCCACCAAACTATTGGTTGTTCCCAAATCAATACCTACAATCACTTCCCCCGCCTTGGTTTTATCCTTTTCGATTTCCCCTTTTTGCAAATTGATGGATATTCTAGCCATGTTTATCGCTTTATATACTGATTTCTAAAATATTTCTACCAACTTAACAGCTTATCCTTAGATTTGTTCTAAATAATCTTTTGGGGCCTCCTACTACTAGGCAGTATTCGGTGCTACCTTCCACTATTTCAGCCCTTTGGGCAGCTTCGCATATTTTGTCTCCTGCTTCGGCCAAAATACGCTCGCTTAGTTCCAGTCGCACAGCCCTCGCCAGCCATTTCAAAGCGCAAAGATATGGGATTAAATTGGAAAACGCAAGCCGAAAGCCCATATGAAAACTCCAACAGAACAAAAGACTCTCGGTTTAATCCTGGTTGACCTAAACCGTAGATCACCTACGGTTTAGGTTAGATATTGTCGTGCATGCATAAGTTGAAGTGTGCCTGTGCGCGCGTGCACACACACACACACAAATGCGCACTTGCGCACACAAGCAACGCCTTTGATAACCAAAGGCGTTGCTCGCGCCCGCACACGGTAGCAAGAACGTAGATTACCTACGTTCTTGCTCACGGATACACTAGTAAGATAGTTCTTCCTTCTGTATATCGAGCAGAAAAATGTGGAATACATCTTACCAACAATAGCTTAGCTGAGTTTTCTTATAAAATTGTTTGAAACAAAAAATAGCAAGAAAGAACTCGTATATTA
>CAZOLU010000258.1:0-858 GCA_964580485.1 uncultured Saprospiraceae bacterium
TTCAGTAGAGCTAGGAGTTCTTTAAGGTATTGTTCACGCAAGGCAATAGTAGAATAATGCTTTAACACGTGTTGTCGACCAGCCGCCCCCAAGCGGCGGCGAAGTGCCTCGTCATCAATCAACTGGCAAAGTTTGTCGAACCATTGTTCCTCATCTTCTGGGTTACAAAGCATCCCATTAACTCCATCTGTTATAATCTCTGAATTGACACCTACATTGGCCATGACAGAGGGGATGCCTACTGCCATGTAAAGCAAGCCTTTCAACCCACATTTTCCCTTGGTCCATTCATCTTTTGGAAGTGGCATGATGCCAATATCCATATACTGTAAGGCAGGAACTTCCCCTTCATGTGACCAGGCAATTCCTTGAATGTTTAAGGGGGGGTAACTAAAATTAGGGTCACCCAAAACCTTAAACTCTATTCGATCTCCATATTTAGCCTTTAGGCGTTCGAGAACAGGCAGGGCTAGCTTAAAGTGCTCAATAGTTGAAAAACTACCACTCCAGCCAATACAAATAGGACTGTTTGGAGGTTTAGGAGAGGAGGCTGGTTGATGAAAATCTGTATCAACTGTGGTTGGAATCACCCTGACATTGGAGTTGAATTGTAAAGCATAGTCAGCCAAAAAATCATTGCCGGCAAAGACTAAGTCTGAGCAGCCTATAATTTTACTGGTTTTTGCCCCACTTTTCAAGAAGCCCAAACGCTTATTGTTGTCGGAAACTACGTGCATCCAGATGGCATCATCAAAATCAAAGACCATCTTACACCGTTTGGCTATTTGTCGCTCAAAAAAGGCGGTGCCCAACATGAAGGCCTCACGTTGTACAAAGGCAATGTCGAATTGGCGTGCC
>CAZOLU010000258.1:868-6024 GCA_964580485.1 uncultured Saprospiraceae bacterium
ATCTCGCAAGCGTTTCCAAATACTTTTGAGTAAAATGCGGAATTTCCCCCAGTAATTGCCTTTTGCATAGAAGGTTTTATCATCCTTAGCATTGAGAAGATAGGAAAATTCATATTCAAAACCATTGGCCTCAAGGTAGTCTAAGTACTGCTCGAAACGGTAGCGTTGAGAGGGGGATCTGTTGGGACGATGTAAAACGAGCAATAAAATCCGCTTGCGCTGCTTCTGCATTTAGTGTTTAAATCTGTGTTTTGCTAATCAATGCAGCAAAACTAAGAAAAATCTTTCGCATTTTAGGGGGCTTATAATTCAAAATCTTTCCCTATTTTGAAGTGGCTAAAACTAGAATTTTTTTTTTGACTATAATCAATCAACTTAGAATATGGGGGTACGAATCCTATGGAGTGTTTTAGGAATATGGCTCTTTTGCAGTAGTTTGGCGGCACAGAGCATTGTCATTACAGGTCGTGTAATTGATGATGATACGGAAGAAGGTGTGCCTTTTTGTAGTGTCTTTCTGAATGGAGAAACCCCAATTGGTGTAACTTCTGATGTAGATGGAAACTACTCCTTGGCTTTAGAGTTGAATCAGATTACGGTCGACTCCCTCACTGCTGCCTCCGTAGGCTATACCACCACCGTAAAATATTTTGATCGAAATCTCCCTGAGCAAGTTGTCAACTTTCGACTCAAGAGCAGTGCTTACACCATGAATGAGGTGGAGGTAATTGCTGGAGAAAATCCCGCCAATGAAATTATTCGTCAAATTGTTAAAAATAAGCAGCGCAACAAGCGAGCAAACTTTGATAACTATCAGGTGGAGTTGTATTCTAAAATGGAATTGGATCTAAACAATATTGATCCTAAAATGAAAGATGCTAAAATCTTTAAAGATGTTCAGTTTATTTTTGAGAATATTGATTCCGTTTCTGATGTGCGTCCTTTCCTTCCAGCTTATGTAGCCGAGCGTATTTATGAGGTATATGCTATGAAAAATCGCCCTGAAAAGGAAGTACTCAAGGCTCAAAAAGTTTCGGGCGTAACCAACAGTTCGGTAGTAGACTTTATCAGTAAGCTACATGAAAAATATGATATTTATGACAACTATATTACAGTTTTAGGCAAGGAGTTCATCAGTCCTTTTGCCAATAATGGCTTGGGTTTTTATGAATATTATATTTTGGATAGCACCTACATTGAAGATATCTGGAGTTATAAACTCAAGTTTAAACCTAAACGCAAAGGTGAAAATACCTTTTATGGAGATTTTTGGGTGTCGATGGAAGACTATGGTCTTGAAATTGTAAATATGCGGATGAGTCCTGAGGTAAATGTAAATTTGGTGAGTCGAATGATCATTTATCAGGAGTATAAGCGACAGGATAGCCTCTGGTTGCCCTACAAGGAAAAAACAGTGATTGACTTTGCAGTAAATAAAAAGGAAAATCGCCCTGGGGTTATTGGACGAAAAACACAAATGTACAAAAACTTCAAGGTCAATGTTCCTGATTTTGAGCCTAGTTTTAAAGCTGCGGACCCTGATGATGTAGACTATCTTAGTATTGAAAAACCAGATACGTTCTGGACGAATAATCGACATGAAACCTTAACAGAAAGTGAGGAAAAGGTCTATCAGATGGTAGACAGCATCAAGGGATTACCCGTTTACCGAAAGGCGGAATATGCCTTGTATACCTTAGCTGGGGGCTATTTGATGTTGGGGCGCATCAATTCTGCATGGTTTGAGGCGGGACCTTACTGGAATTTGTACAATTATAATGATGTAGAAGGCTGGCGTTTGGGTATGGGGCTTGGTACAACATCTAATTTAAGTAAACGCCTTTGGGTTTATGGTTATGGTGCTTATGGTTTTCATGATCGACGTTGGAAATACAATGGGCATATTGAGTATGTGTTCAATCGCTATCATCGCCGAGAAATGCGAATCGCCTATTCTGATGATGTCTTGTTTGAGTATAAAAGTTCGGAAGAAGCGCTATCTCAGGGACTTTTTGCGGGCTTTTTACGCCGCAATGTACCTGCTAAGATGCTGAGAGTACGAGAAGCCAAGGCTTTTTATCACCATACTTGGAAGAAAGGCTGGTCGAATCATATTGCCGTCATGCATCGCCATCTCAATCCAGTAGGAAGTGATTTTACCATTTCGGGGAATGGCTTCAACTATGCTTATCGTCCTGACCCTGCTGATCCTAGTCGATTGGATACTACTGTAACTACTACCGAAATCTTACTTCGTACTCGTTTTGCTTATAAAGAACAGTTGCTTAGATCCTATTTCTCTGATGTATCCATAGGAACAGAGTTTCCGATTGTGGAGTTGACGTATACGGCTGGTATTAAAGGGATACTAAATTCGCAATATAACTATCATCGACTGGTCCTGACACTACAACACTGGTTTTATGTGGGGCCTGCGGGATGGATGCAATATCGCATAGAAGGAGGAAAGGTCTTTGGGCAAGTGCCTTTTTTACTCTTAGAAACCCACCCTGGGAACGAGGCTTACTTCTATAATGTTAATTCATACAATATGATGAATAACTTCGAGTTTGCCAGTGATCTTTGGGCTGGGGTACGTATTGTACAGCATTTCGATGGGTTTTTTCTGAATAGGATTCCCTATGTTCGAAAGCTGAAATTACGAGAACTTGTCTTTTTTAGGGCGGTGTATGGAACTCTGCGTCCTGAAAATATTGCGGCCAACGAACTCAACTTTCAACGCAATGGTGGACCCTATGCCGATGATGGGTTTAATCGGGGTCCTTATATGGAAGCAGGTGTTGGTCTTGAAAATATTTTGAAATTTATTCGGGTAGATGCCCTATGGCGGCTTAATTATTGGGATAATCCTGATGCACCGCGTTTTTCGGTGGGTGTTACACTTGATTTTAATTTTTAAGTTTAGTCTATGATGCTTCAACGAGCTTTCTCCGTACAAATATGTTTTTTTCTGATTTTTTGGTGTTGGGTAAGCTCCTTCACTACTGCTCAAGGCAACAGCCTTTTGGTTGGTAAAATCAGCAATCCTGTAAAAGATTACTTGGTCGTAAGCATTGACCAAACTTATTTGAATAACCGAGTGGTAGAGGAGGTTTTGATGCTAAACGAGGAGGGGAAGTTTGGCCTAAGTTGCCCCATGGTTTTGCCCCAAAAAGTACGGTTAAGTTACAACCAAAAATCAGTAGAGCTCTTTTTAGCTCCCAACGATACCCTGATGCTTCATATTGATGGACGGATGTTTCCCTATGGAATCCGTTATGAAGGTTCGGCAGCAGCCGACAACCAACTCCTAAAAGATTTGGAAACCCAATTCCCCAAAGACCTCAATCAATTTCGCTACCGCCAATACCGCAAAGGATTGTATTATTACAAAGTGCATGAAAATCAGGATCAACTCATGCGGGCCAAAGCCCCTACCGAATACCTAAGCGATTTGCGTCGTGCACAAGCCGAACGAGAAGCATTCTTACTCAGTCGCAAGCCTGCATCTACTAGCCTTCGCCAATACCTCAAAGCCGAGGGACACTATCAGTTGCTCTACCAACAGCTAGCCTATGGGCATATTTATCAGGCTCGACATGGGCTCGATAGCAGTTATTTCTACTTTATGGATAGCCTTAGCTATTTTGAAGATCAGGCTTTGGGGCATCCTACTTATCGGGAGTTTTTACTAGCTTGGGTTAATTTTCAAACAGCGGCATTGCCACGCCCTGATACCCTAAAAAGTAACTATGCCCATCAATATCATTATGCTAAAGCTAATTTACAAGGCTTTTCTCGATATTGGTTGATGGCAGAGCTTATCCGCATTGCTTTACGTAAAGAAGGCCCTGAGTTGATTTTGTCAATCTATCGAGACTTTCTGGAATGCAACCCCTACCGAGAGTTTGACCAAATTGTAACCGATGCTTTCCAAAGAACACAGCAATTTGCGGTAGGCTCGCCTGCTCCAACTTTTGTACTCAAAGATGTAGAGGGCAGTACGGTCAGCTTACGGGACTTTCAGGGCAAGGTAGTATATCTGGATTTTTGGGCAAGCTGGTGCAAACCTTGTATGAAAAAACTTGAGGCCTTCAAAGCTCTAGAAGCCGCATTTCAAGATGAAAATATAGTTTTTTTGCATGTCAATTTAGATCCATCTCCTGAAAAGTGGAGGGCAACATTAAAAGCACATCAATTTAGTGGAGTGCATGTCTTCAAAGACCGAGCTTCGTCAATTACAAGAGATTATGAAGTTTTATCGGTGCCAAAGTTTTTTTTAATCACAAAAGAGGGTAACTTTGCCTTCACTCCCCCCACATCTGACTTGGACAAGTTGGCAAAGCTGATTCAAGAGTTAGTGGATTAAATATAATCGTAGTGACCAAAGCATTTTACCTAAAGTGGCGCAACTAAAGAAACTTGCAAAACAAACGATGACCTATGGAGTGAGTAGCATTTTAGCTCGTCTCCTCACCTTCGTTTTTCTTACCCCCTACCTTACCCGAAAGTTTGCGGAAGCTGAATTTGGTATTCAGACCGACATCTACGCCTGGGCAGCCTTTCTTATTATTCCATTCACCTACCGAATGGAAACGGCTCTTTTTAGATTTGGAAGTAAAAAGGAGGATCTCCCAAGAGCTTTTCGTACCGCAGTACTTTCTTTAATGTTTTCAACCTTTTTTTTGGTTAGTATTTTGCTGCTTTGTGCTCCTCAAATTGCAGCTTGGTTGGAGTATCCGGATCAGACCTATTTTATTGTTTGGATGGTGCTCATCATTGGCTTGGATGCACTATCTGCCATTCCATTTGCCTTGCTGAGGTTGCAGGGAAAAGCAATGCGTTTTGCAGCAGTGAAGATTCTGCATATGCTTTTTTATTTGGGACTGATACTCTTCACCTTGGAATTGGGGCCTAGAATGGCAGCTTCTAATATATTATGGGCGCAGTATTGGTATGATCCAGATTTAGGTATTGGTTATGTTTTCTTAGCTAATCTAATAGCGAATGTGTTGATGTTTGCCATGCTTTCTCCCAGCTACTTTTCTGTACGAACCAGAGAAAAAGGTACTCCGTTTTTTGATTGGGTACTTTGGCGTAAAATGATGTTTTATTCTGTGCCTTTGGTGGTGGCAGGTTTTGCTGGTATTATCAAT
>CAZOLU010000259.1:0-6023 GCA_964580485.1 uncultured Saprospiraceae bacterium
GCGGACTACCGCATCGCCCTGCCATCCGCTAAAGCGAATGGCCTGCCCCATAAAAAAATTATCTCGCCCAACCCAATAGGCTGTTTCTTCTCCTGGTTTAGTTAGAATTGATCGAACTTCTTCGAGCAAAGTGGCCGTAGGCCGCTCATCCGCATCAATGAGCAGTATCCACTCATGCTTTGCTTGAGGAATCGCCCAGTTTTTCTGACTAGCAGAATACCCATATTCCCGCTGAATAATTTTTGCCCCGTATTGTTGGGCGATCGCTAGTGTTTCATCGGTACTAAAAGAGTCGACTATAAGCAGCTCATCTGCCCAGTCTACCAAAGGAAGGAGCTCTCGAAGATTATCAGCTTCATTGAATGTAGGAATAAGTACAGTCAGCGCTTGCATCATCTAAGACTTTAGAATTTTATAATTTTTATATTCGCCGATACGATAACCCGTTAGGCGCTCTATTTTTCGAGAAAACTGTTCTTTGAGCGAGAGCTTTTGCGGAGGGGGACTAAATTGCCAGTCTATTTGGGCGATGCGCTTTTTCATGAGCGCGGGGTGCGTTCCCTCAAAGGGGCGGACAGAGTCAATTTGGCGATAATCATAGCCACCACTTTGTTGTACATGCTTTTTGATCCATTCATCAGAATGCCAGAAGCGATTAAAATTCAGCCGCTTTTGTACTTGTTTATCCGGTGGGCGTACCCATCCATAATGATAAATATGAGCATCTATGGCTTTGACCCAAAGTTTTTGCATGTTGATTTTACGAAAGCCTTGAGCATCTTTGTATGAGCGGATCTCAGGGCGATTTCGAATGATTCTAATTTCTTTTCGATACCATTTTCGAGAATCCGCCAAGTAGTTGTAATTTCCCCAAAAGTGATAGTACTGAAATAATAATCCTTCTACTTTAGGGTTGTTAAGGTGCTTCTGCATGGCTTTTTGGATGGCAGTATAATCTTTTTCATGAATCAACTCATCGGCTTGGATATAAAAAATCCAGTCTGTATCCGAATCAACAAGATCCAGTACCTTATTGGTTTCTGTAGCTAAAACCTGCCCTCCAGCTCTTAGGCTATCATCCCAAACCGAGTGTTCAATTCTTAGCTTGGGGGCTTGAATCGCTTGTAGGAGTTCAAGTGTAGCGTCATCTGAGTTGCCAACTAAAACAATGAATTGGTCGCAGAGGGGGAGTAGAGATTGTATCGACTCCAACACCGGATAGCCAAATTTTTCTGCATTTCGTACGATGGTTACTCCAGTTACTTTCATGATTAAGGACTATTAGAAGCAAAAAGACCTCTTAGTATAACTAAAAGGTCTTGATGTTGAGTAGTGGAAGAACCACCTTATAATTTTTGTTTAACTTCTTTCATCTCATATACTTCTATTTCATCTCCTTCCTTAATGCCATCAAAGTTGCGAATCGTAAGACCACATTCAAAGCCTTTCTTTACTTCAGGAACACTATCTTTGAAGCGTTTGAGCGAGCTGAGTTCGCCATGAACACCTTCTTTTTTAGGATAGATGACGATACCATCTCGGATGATTCGAATAAAGCTGTTTCTGGTGATTTTTCCTTCACGAACCATACAGCCCGCTACTGTACCAACTTTGGAGATAGAGAAAACCTGCTGAATTTCAACGAGTCCAACATTTTCTTCTACCTGTTTGGGTTCAAGCATTCCTTCTAGAGCGGACTTAACTTCTTCAATTGCATCATAGATGATAGAGTAAGTCTTGATTTCAACTCCCTCTTGTTCAGAAAGTCTTCTTGCACTAGGATTAGGTCGTACTTGGAATCCAATAATAATAGCATCGGAAGCTGCGGCAAGGTTTACATCAGATTCGGTGATCTGACCTACCGCTTTATAGATAATATTAGTTTGGATTTGTTCGGTGGATAATTTGAGTAAGGAATCTGAAAGTGCTTCTACAGAACCATCCATATCACCTTTTACAATAAGGTTGAGTTCCTGGAAATTACCTACTTTCAAGCGACGTGTAATATCGTCTAATGTAATACGGCGAGTTGCACGAATCTGTTGCTGACGAATAATCTGAGCACGTTTATTGGCCAGATCTTTAACATCTCTTTCCGACTCCAGTACTTGAATTTTCTCACCAGCCTGAGGCGCCCCATCTAGTCCCAACACTAATACAGGAGTAGATGGTCCAGCCTTTTTAACACGTTTGCCTCGCTCATTAAACATGGCCTTAACACGTCCAGAGTGCTGTCCAGCAATAATTGGATCTCCAATTTTTAAGGTTCCCGTTTGTACCAACGCTTTGGCAACATAACCTCGCCCTTTTTCTAGAGAAGCCTCTAAGATGGCACCCACCGCTCGGCGGTTGGGGTTGGCTTTGAGTTCTAGCATTTCTGCCTCCAACAATATCTTCTCCAAAAGTAGATCGATATTGATGCCTTTTTTGGCTGAAATATCTTGACTTTGGTAGGTTCCACCCCACTCTTCAATTAGTAAGTTCATGGAAGCCAACTCTTGTTTGATTTTATCAGGGTTAGCTCCCTCTTTATCAATCTTATTGATAGCAAATATAATTGGTACACCTGCTGCTTGGGCGTGACTAATTGCCTCTTTAGTTTGAGGCATGATGTTGTCATCTGCTGCAATGATAATTACCGCAACGTCAGTTACCTTAGCACCACGAGCACGCATAGCGGTAAAGGCTTCGTGTCCTGGAGTATCTAAAAAGGTGATAGAGCCTAGCTCGCCACTTTCTTTTTTCACTTTTACCTCATAAGCACCAATATGCTGTGTAATACCTCCAGCCTCTCCCGAAGCGACATTGGCTTTACGAATATAATCGAGGAGAGAGGTTTTACCGTGATCAACATGTCCCATAACGGTAACAATAGGCGATCTAGGTTCTAGATCTTCTGGATTATCTTCTTCTTCCTCTTCCTCTATATCAATTTGGTCTTCTGCTGAGATAAACTCAACTTCTCGCCCATATTCCGTAGCAATAACCTCAATGATTTCAGCATCTAATCTTTGGTTGATGGACACAAACTGCCCGAGGTCCATACAAGTAGTGATGATGTCGGCAGGAGAAACTTCTAACAGACCCGCCAATTCAGAAACAGATACAAACTCTGTAACCTGTAAAGTCAAATCCTCTTCTAGTTCTTCTTCCATTTTGAGACGCATCTGCTCTTTTTTCTCATCTCGAGCAGATCTGGTACTCCCAAATTTCTTATTTTTCTTCTTGCCACCACCATGAAGGCGTTGCATAGTTTCCTTGAGCTTGTCGTCTACCTCTTTTTCAGAAATTTCCTTGCGTTTTTCCTTGCGGCGCTTTTTGCGTTTTTTGCCAGAACCTTCGCTATTGTTTTCTTCTTTATTTCCTCCCTCCGTAGAAGGTTCTTTTAGGTTTTCGCCCTTAGATATTTTGGTTCGTTTACGACGCTTTTTGCGGCCACCCTGTTGTTCTTCCGATTGACCGTCCTTCTGCTTATTTTTCTGTTCTTCTTTTTTAGGCTCCTCTTTTTTGCGTTTTTTCTTCTTTTTGGGTTCAATATTGATTTTACCCAGAATTTTCAAACCTTTGAGCTGCGGAGCCTTCGTTTTAATATTGTCGCTTGAGGCATCTCCCTCCTCATTTTCGTCTTCTTTGATATCCTTTAGCTCTTCTTCTTCTAGAACAGGAGTCTCTTTAGCCCCTTCTTCCTCTTGGTGCTGCTCTTTTTCTTCTTTGAGCTCTGGTGCTTCCACCTTGGCATGCTCTTCACTGTGCTCTTTGATATTTCCCTCTAATACCGGATCTTCTTGTTTTTGAACAGTTTCTTTGGTTTCCTCTTGTTCAGGTACTTCTACTTTTGCAAGCTCTTCTTGTTCCTCTTTCTTCAGAACCTCTTTTTTCCCTTTGGTTTTCTTTCCTTTCTTTAAACTATCAAGGTCAATTTTACCTAAGATCTTAGGTCCTTTCAAAACTGCTTCTTCTTCCTCTACTAGCTCTTTGTTGCTATCTGCCTGCTCCTCCTTTGGTTCCTTCTTAACTTCAGAAACTTTTTCTACTTTTTCGACAGTTTTCTTTTCCTTAATAATTTTCTTCTCTACTTTCTTTTCCTCTTTTTTCTCTACACGACTACCAATAGTGATCCCTTCAGCCTTTTCCTTAATGGCAATAGATTTCTGGAAGTTTTGTACCAATTCGTTGTACATCTCATCCGAAATCTTAGCCGTAGGCCTATTAACCACCTCGTAGCCATTCCCGTTAAGGAATTCTACAATAGTTTTTGTTCCTACATTTAGCTCTGCAGCTACTTTAACTAACCTTTTCGACATTCCGTAATTTTAGCTATTTGCTTAAAAAAGTTTGATTTTATAGATAACACTTTGTTGGTGAAATAAATCCTTTTCAAAAAGGAACTCATTTTATGGTCTTGATGCTCCATACTTAAAGGGTTTAAGGTCTAAGTATTAGTATCTTTAGCAGCAAGATAATCTTCCTTTGTAAGGAAGACAACAAAGTGAAACATCAAAAATCGTCTCAAATATAATGAATATTATACAAGACGAGTGCGTTTCTACCTTAAAAATCGTGATTTAAAGGTAGTTTTGCATCTGATGTGTATATATTTATGGTGTAAGGCAGCATATCCTCTGCCAAACTATTCTTAAAAGATCTTTTACAATTCGAAAAGGGAACCAAATATTATTTATTCTTCCTCTTCAAACTCAGAACGAAGTATAACTATAACTTCCTTAATTGTTTCTTCTTCAAGGTCGGTACGGCGCAGTAGTTCATCGATACTCAAGTCCAGTACATTTCTTGCAGTGTCACAACCAATTTGCTTCAGTTCATCAATAACCCAATCCTCAATTTCATCTCTAAATTCGTCTAACTCTACATCAAAATCTAAATCTTCAGCAAAAGAGCCTTCTCGATATACATCAATAGTATAGTTGGTCAACTTGCTTGCGAGTTTGATATTCACCCCTCTTTTTCCAATCGCCTTAGAAATTTCTTCTGCTTCCAAAAATACTGAAGCTCTACGATGTTCTTCATCCAAGTCGATAGAACTAATACGAGCAGGAGTCAAGGCACGCTGAATTAGCAGATGTTCATTTTGAGTATAGTTGATGATGTCAATATTTTCATTTCTCAACTCTCGTACAATACCATGAATACGAGATCCCTTCATCCCTACACAAGCCCCAACAGGGTCAATGCGCTCATCATAAGATTCTACAGCTACTTTTGCACGCTCACCAGGAGACCTAACAATTTTTCTAACGGTAATAAGCCCATCTTCGATTTCAGGCACTTCTTGCTCTAGCAAACGTTCCAAGAACATATCATCAGTACGTGATAAAATAACCGTAGGGCTATTGTTTTTCATATCCACCCGAGCTACAACAGCACGTATGATATCTCCTTTTCTGAAAAAGTCGCCACGGATCATTTCATTTTTAGGGAGAATAAGCTCTGCCCCAGTAGCTTCATCTACAACAACCAGTTCGCGTTTCAAAATTTGATGGACCTCACCCAAAATTAGATCACCAATACGATCTATATACATTTTATAGACCTTATCTTTCTCCAATTCCAAAATTCTAGAAATTAGAGTTTGGCGAGCAGCCATAATCGCTCTACGTCCAAAATCAGCGATACCAATTTTCTCATAGCATTCTTCCCCAACTTCATAATCCTCTTCAATTTCTAAAGCGTCAGATACTTCAATTTGATAACGCTCATCTTCTACCTCGCCATCGGGTACTACTTCTCGTTTTCTCCAAATTTCCAAGTCACCCTCTATCGTACTTACAATAATGTCAAAGTTATCGTCAGATCCGTACTTTTTACGAATCAGTGTTCTAAAAACATCTTCTAAAACCCGCACCATAGTAGGGCGGTCAATACTTTTTATATTCTTAAACTCGGTAAACGAATCAATTAGATTGATCATGCCACTATATCGTTATATCGTTACTAAAATGAAATCTTTACAAGTGCTTTTTTTATTTGATCAAATGGAATTTTGTGCTGGGTGCTGACCCATT
>CAZOLU010000260.1:0-1899 GCA_964580485.1 uncultured Saprospiraceae bacterium
ACTTAGCTCTAAAAAAGACAATTTATCGCCTAGAAAAATACTTGCATAAGCTTTATTATAAGAAAAGCAGTTTAGATCTTTCAAAATGAATATCTTTGCAGAAAATACCAACTCATGATACCTTCCCAATATCTTTGTTTATTGCTGTTTTTGCTGAGTCAGAGTTGCACTTTTGTGCGAACGATACGCTATACCGTACCAAGTACACTTGACCATCAACGAGCCTTTATTTGTGATACCATCCGTTGCTATCCCGTAGCATCCAAGCCATTCAATCCGCATCAACTTGCATATTCAGAACCCTTTATTCGGCCTACGAAAAAACAAGGTCTTCCTCCAATCGACCAGTGGGTACCAGAGGAATATCGTTTGAATGCTAAGTCTTTGGACGAATTTATGAAAAAGACGAAGACCACAGCTTTTATAGTGATTAAAAACGATACGGTGCTTTACGAAAAGTACTTTAACGGAGCTGCTGTAAACCAAGCAAGGATCGGGTTTTCCGTTCACAAATCTATTATGACAATGCTTGTAGCGATTGCACATGAGGAGGGGCTACTGGACATCAACCAAGCGGTAGCAGACTTTATACCTGAGTTTACAGTAGATAATCGCAAAAATATACGTATTCACCACCTTATGAATATGAACTCGGGGATGGAGTATTATGATGCAAAGAGTTTATTGGGCTTGGGGAATTTGTATTATAGCCCTAATCAATATAAATTTATGTTGCGAAGAAGCAAGCTAGCCTATGAACCAGGAACGCATTATTTTTACAGTTCGCTTTCCTCTCAGATTTTAGGGATTTGTTTGGAAAAGGCGGTAGCTTGCTCGGCGAATGCTTATTTGGAAAAGAAACTGTGGTGGCCTTTGGGGATTCAATCGGATGCTTATCTGACCAAGGACAGCAAAAAGCATAAAACTGCTCGACATTTTGGGGGGCTAGCGATGACGGCAAGGGCTATGGCCCGTATCGGTAAGTTGCTCTTAGACCATGGGCAATGGAAGGGCGAGCAGCTAGTACCTGCTTGGTTTATTGACTCTATCTCAACGCGTCGAGCAGAAATGCATGGCTGGGGTTATATTTATTGTTTCAAGCACCGAAGTTATGAGGATTTGAATTATCGACAAAATCGTTATTTCTATGCGGAGGGCTACAAAGGGCAATTACTTTTTGTTTCGCCTCAGGATAGTATGGTGGTCATCCGGCAGGGGGATGCCGACCGTATGGAGTGGGATCTACTGCCTGGTCGCCTGACGAGTTTGATAGGGCGAGGGTATAATGACCTGACAGATACGACCCAATATTTAGCTCAACTCGCAGGACGCTATCGAAGCGCCGATGGGGTAGAGATGGAATTTATTGAGAAAAAACGAGATAAATATCAAAGGCGTATTTGGCGATGGAAACGAAAAAAAAGGGACTTCCCCTTTCATCGCAATGTTAAAAAACTGCATCAAATGGATAAGGTGAGTGTGGCTTCGAGCAATGGTTCTCACCGCCTCCGCTTTTATATCGATCTCCAAGATGAGCAAGTCAAGGGCCTTTATGCCTACTGTCCCCCTAAAATGAAGACCGTATATTTTAAAAAGGTAGAGTGAGTTTTATAGCATTGCTAAAAATAGAATCAGCACAATAAGACCAATAAGAAGGCTCAACAGGAATAAAATACCCAACACGAGGGTGGTGTAAAAAGCAAAACGAACCAAGGGGTCTTCCTCTGGCTTATTTTTAGTTGCCAACACTCCGATCATGCCTACTAGGGTTCCGATAGAGGCAATTGCACTGAATGTGGAGAAGATGGTGTAGATGGGAGAATTGATTAAAGCTCCCCCAGTACTTTGAGTGAGTACAGCAAAGAATAAGGAAATTACAATGGATACCCCTAGGGAAAT
>CAZOLU010000260.1:1909-3206 GCA_964580485.1 uncultured Saprospiraceae bacterium
GAGCTGGTCGAACTTCCTCCTTACTTTTTTGCTTGCGAAAACGAAAAATTCCCTTTCTTTTCTTTTTTCCTTTATCCCGTTTTTTTTCTTTTTTATCAATAGGTGGAGGGCTAAGACTATAACTGCCTGAAGCATAACTGATTTCGTTGCTGAAAAGCAGGAGAATGAAAATCAATAAGTATCCAAGTTGTTTAGGGTGGGACATAGCTAAGGGTTTTGATTGATATTATAAAAGTGCAGAAATCTTTTGGATAAGTATAGCTTTATCCTTGTTAATTAAATTAAATACAAGTCATCCCTTAAATCTACCAAAGTGGTGGTAGCATAATTAAGTAGCTTTAAATCAATTGAGTAGTAGAGACGCTTAGACATTAGACTAAGAGACTCAAAGACAGGACGTATATTATCTAGTCTTTGGGTTTCTTAGTCTAGCATCTAACCCCAAAGGGATACCCATGGTAGAGTCTTTAACCCACCATGCTAAGCAAGTTCAACTTTGCTCTGCTCTATGGGCTCAAGATAAGAGATGATTCATGTCTGAATCATTTATCCATTAAAGGTTTTTCCTTCCTTAGCCATTTTTCTCAAAGAATCAGGCACAGCAAAACGTTCGCCAAAATGTTCGGCAAAGTCATCACATTCCTTTACAAAAGTATCAACACCTACAAAATCAATATAGGAAAGTACCCCACCCGTATAAGGCGGAAATCCTAGCCCTAGCATAGAACCGAGATCTCCATCCGTACTAGAACGTAAAACACCCTCATCCAAACAACGATAAGATTCTAAAGCCATGATATGTAGCAGGCGTTTGCCCACCGTTTCAGCATCTACGGCATCGATATTTTCAGAGAAGAGCTCTTTTAGACCAGACCAAAGGCGTTTCTTTTCCCCCTCAGGGTAATCATAAAAACCTTGACCTACCTTTTTACCTTCTCTTCCTAATTCACGAGCCATAGATTTATAAACCGAATAGATACGCTTTTCCGTTGCACTCAATTCTGGTTTTTCATCCATCACATGTAGGGCAAGGGTTAGGCTTACCTCATCGGTTACAGCCAAAGGACCAACCGGCATACCTACACGTTTGGCTACATTTTCAATCATTGCAGCTGGCACACCCTCTTGTAGGAGTAATGCCCCCTCTCCCGTATAGGTTCCAAAGACTCTTGAAGTAAAAAATCCACGGCTGTCATTCACCACAATCGGCACTTTCCCAATTTGAGTAACATAATCAATCGCAGCCCCGATAGCATAGTCAGAAGTTTCTTTACCCACAATAATCTCTACCAAAGGC
>CAZOLU010000260.1:3216-6013 GCA_964580485.1 uncultured Saprospiraceae bacterium
TACCAATAAAGTTTTGAGGGCGTTTAGAGGCTTTTGCTAACAGTGAGATTGGAATAGTAGAGGTATTCGACCCATAAACCTTGTCTTCTCCTAAGACGGCTTCAGTTTGCTCCGTTACCTTGGCTTTGAGCTCTTGATTTTCAAAAACTGCCTCAATCACTAAATCGCAACCCTGCATATCCAATGGATCGGCAGTAGTGTGAATACGGTCGAGGATTTCCTGCATTTTTACTTCTGTCGTACGACCTTTTTTAAGGCGTTTTGCTAAGATATTGGAGGAGTAAGCCTTTCCTTTTTCGGCGTTTGCTTTGCTGGTGTCTTTGAGTACCACTTCCATTCCTGCTTTAGCAGAAACAAAGGCAATACCTGCTCCCATCATCCCTGCACCTAAGATCCCCAACTTCTGAATAGGGTAGGGGGCAAGGCCTTGAGGTTTGGCTTTGCCTTTTTTTGCTTCATTCATGGCGAAAAATCCGGTGCGGACGATGTTACGAGCGACTTTAGAGAAGTAGGCTTTGACAAAATAGCGAGCTTCTACTTCCAAGCCTCTGTCGATAGGGAGTTGAATACCATCATGAATCGCTGCCATGGCATATTGTGCACCAGGGTAGTTGCCATGCGTTTTTTTACGAAGATTTCCGTTGCCCCCCATCATCGTTTCAAATCCTGATTTAGACATCATCCCACCTCCGGGGATTCTGTGGCTGCGGTCATCCCATGGTTGTACGGCATTGCCTACTTCGAGCAGCCATTTTTCGGCAGCAGCTAAGAGCTCGTCTTGCGAATCGACCAAAGCATCGATATAGCCTTCGTCTAGGGCATCTTCTGGGCGGAATTGTTTGCCTTGCAAGATGTTGGCAACGGCCGAAGGCATGCCAATCATGCGGGTAAGGCGCTGTGTGCCGCCCCCGCCGGGTAACATCCCCAAGCTAACCTCTGGCAAGCCAATTCGAATTTTGGGGTTGTTGACTGCAATGCGATAATGGCAGGTCAAGGCCAGTTCGTAGCCACCACCCAGTGCCGAGCCGTTGATGGCTGCAACGAAAGGTTTGCCGCTCTGCTCGAGCTGCCTGAAGGCAGCCTGCGACTCTAGCAAGCCATCCAAAAGCTCTTCTGGACTGTAAGGTGGATTCAAGACCGCTTTTAAGTCAGCTCCTGCCATAAAGTCTTTATGTCCCGAAGTGAGGATAATCCCTTTTACCTGAGGATCTTCTACGGCTTTTTGGGCTGTTTCGATATAGGTCTGGATGCATTCCATGGTGTATAGGTTGGTAGGTGCATCCTGCATTTTTAGGGTGATGGTGGCGATGCCGTTGGGGGCGACCGTGTATGTTAGAATTTTATTTTCCATTTTTATATGAGTTATGAGGTGCCAGTACTAAGGCATTAGGTGCTAGAGAATACTATCACCTTCACCTTTACTGGCTCCAATTTTAAGTATAACGACTTTTTAAATTTTTTATGAGTCCTCCTAAGATCTTTCCAATTTCCTCTGCTTTTTCGACTAATGAAGTTGCACTTTTTTGTGAAATTAGTTCTAGTCTAGGTGCTAAATACAACATAGATTTTACCTCACTACAAGAAGCTTTTGAAATATGAAGAAACTGGACAAATTGTTTATCTGTATGCCGATCAAAACCTTCTGCAATATTATTGGATATAGATACCACTGCTCTGCAGATTTGATCTTTAAAAGCAGCATCTTTACAAGTTCCAAACTCTTTGTAAACTAACACTGCAAGATCCTGAGCTTTTTGCCAGGCGACAATATCCTCAAAAGATTTGAATCCCATCGGTTATATTTTTGTAATTACAGATTTTATGAATATTGGCAAAGCGATGTGCAACCCCCTGCCCCAAAGGGGTGAGCAGACCTGCCCCAAAGGGGTGCCCTTGGCACGAAGGGTGGAACGTAGCGGATCTCGCCTTTAGGTCGAGATGCCCCAAATTACAGATCAAAAATGTCAACCTATATTAGGCATAGACCTATGAAACATGAAAAAACAAACTAAATGGCATTAAGTGAAATCTTATTTAAGCTCGAAGATGTAGAATTGATCGAATTTTATGGCGAGCATGATAGCAAACTCAATTTGCTTAAAAAAGCCTATTCTGATGTAACCATCACCCCCCGTGGCAACCAAATTAAGCTATCGGGAGAGAAGAAACGGGTGCAAGAGGTGAAGTCTAAATTGGAATTGATGGTGAAAATGTTGCAACAACTTGGGGATTTGAGTCAGCAAAGCATCAAAGATATGCTGCAAGGGGAAAACCCCTTTGGCAGCAAGCTTCGCAAAAGCAACCGCAACGTGATTGTCTATGGTCGCTCGGGGAGCCCTATCGCACCTCGTACCCGCAACCAAAAGCGTATTGTAGAGTTGGCAGAGGATCACGACATTGTATTTGCCATTGGCCCTGCAGGTACGGGAAAAACCTACACTGCGGTAGCCTTGGCGGTTAGAGCATTGAAACAGAATATTGTACGTCGTATTATTTTGACTCGACCTGCGGTGGAGGCCGGAGAAAATCTGGGTTTTTTGCCTGGAGATCTCAAAGATAAAATAGACCCTTATCTGCGGCCCTTGTATGATGCCTTAGACGATATGATTATGCCCGATAAGCTGGCGCATTTTATGCAAAACAGAACCATTGAAGTAGCTCCATTGGCATTTATGCGTGGAAGAACCTTGGATAATGCCTTTGTGATTTTGGATGAGGCCCAGAACACTACCGAGATGCAGTTGAAAATGTTTTTGACTCGTTTGGGACCAAGTGCCAAGTGCATTGTAACGGGCGA